>JBBKXP010000179.1:0-11105 GCA_037969545.1 Paracoccaceae bacterium
TCCCTACTCAGCCCAACGCCCGCCACAAGCGCCCCTATCGCGTAGCGATTTAGTGCCAGAGCCCAGTGCGGAAGCGCCAAAATCTTGCTGCGTGCGCATGCAGCGCGCCAACCCGCTGCGTCGCCGAATGACATCTGCTGCGTGGCAGAAGGAAATGCGGCCATTCAGGCAAAGCGCAGCGATGTTTCGACCGGCAACGCCCGGGTCGCGGGACAAAACATACGTTTGCCGCCTGCATGTCGTTTCCTTGGGTCATTCATCAAATGCTCCGTCAGCGCGGAAGACTGGCTGGGTCTCACATGCATGGATGTTTCCCAGTCCGGCGAGCCAGCTTTGGGATGAGCGGGACCAATACTGGTCTCTCGGAATCAACTCGTTGCGTTGATTTATTGTCCCTACACGGGCACTGTCAGAGGAAAATTCTGAATACTTGAAGTGGCGCAGATTCGCTTGGTTTAATCCGAAAAAACCGTGAGAAATCAATGGTGGCTAAATGCCAAGTTTGCGTTTGGGCAAGTAACAATTTTTTCCTCTGACAGTGCCAATTGGTCTGACAGCAGCGACCGGGCGCATCCTCACCGAAATTCCTCTAACGGCACTTGCGGCAACAATCCGCAGCGGCCTAGACTGCCCGGACGTTGGCCGACGGGTTTGCTACGACAACGTCGGCGCGGCCGGCAGATCCGACGATGGGCATCCGATGGCCGCTGATTTGAGGCGAAGGAGCAGCGGTTTGGAAGATGTTGTGGCAAACCGACTAGTAGTGGATGACGCTTCGGTTCTGGTCGTTGATGATAGTCGGGTCAGCGCGATGAAGCTGGCGAAGGCTATGACTTCCCTCGGGCACCGTGTGGAGACGGTGTTCGACGGCAGGTCCGCCGTCGATCTCATAAGAAACCGCTCCTTCGATGTGATTCTGCTCGACATCGTGATGCCGGAAATGGATGGCTACGAGGTACTTGCTCTTCTCAAGTCCGATCCGGACCTGCGTGACTTGCCGGTAATCGTCATATCTGCGCTCGAGGACGAGGCCGGCAGCGTTGCCAGGGCCCTGGAACTTGGCGCGGAGGATTTCCTGCCGAAGGATTTCGACCTTGCGATCCTGAAAGCGCGTCTCAAGTCCTCCCTCATCAAGAAGCGCTACCGCGACCGCGAACTCGAATATCTGCACGACGTAGAAACCTTGACGAAAGCCGCCTAAGTGATTGAAGCCGGAGCGTTCCGCCCTTCGGAGCTTGAAATAGATGGCGTGGCCGTCCGAAATGACCAACTTGGTCGCCTTGCGAATGTGTTTCGAGGCCTTGCCGAGGCGATATACGACCGCGAACGGCGCATGGACCGCAGAACGCGCACCCTGTGGGGCACGATAATGGTAATCGTCGCGGGTAGCCTGTTCGCCATCGGACCGTCGCTGAGCAGGCTTGGCGCGGAATTAGGGGCAACCGCATTCGGACTGGCGATCTGGTCGAACGTCGTGGGGGCGGTTTTGTGTCTCGCTATTGGCGCTGCCCGAACGGGATTTCCGCGCCTCCGGTTGGCCCACATGCGGTTCTATCTGCTCTGGGCACTGGTCTATGGATGTCTTTACAAGCTGTGGCTCGTGGTTGTCGCAGAGAACGTCGAAGCAACGGTGATCGCTCTCGTCGCCAGTTCTCGCGCTTTCATGGTGTTCGCGCTTGCCGCGCTGATCGCGCTGGAACGTCCAAACCTGCGCCGCCTTCTCGGCTTGGGGATAGGGTTTGCCGCAGTGGCGGTTGTCCTTATTTCCCGGGGCGCCGACGCGCAGGGCACCGCGGCCATCTGGCTGCTGGCAGCACTTGGACTGCCAGCCCTTCTGGCTGTGCACACGCTATTGATGGTCTGGCGTCCAAGGGAAGTCGACGCTTTCATAACGACGGGCGTCATGCTGACGATCTCCGTCGTTTTCCTTATCCCGGTTGCAGTTTACACGGACCGGTTGTTCCTTCCCGACCTAGCGTTCAGCCGGCTGAACGTCATCATTGTCGTTCTCGGTGTTACGACCGCAATTGCCGTCGCACTGGCTTTGGACCTGGTGGCAAGGGCCGGGGCCGTCTTTGCGAGCCAGATGTCATATATTCAGACTCTCGCCGGTATTGCATGGGGCATGCTGCTGCTGAACGAAGAGCTTTCGTACGTCGCCTGGGGTGCGCTTGCCCTGGTCGTACTGGGGTTCCTTCTCGTGCAGCCCAAGCAGGCCGGCGACGAGTTTTCTGTCACGATCTTGATTGATCCACCGGACCTCAGGCAGGACCCCACAGCATGAGATATCCGTGCCAGCGAATACCGACGCGAAAGGAGCAGCGGCATGGGGCGGGGGGCGTGGCCGGACAGCCCGGGCAACATGGATCCCAAGTCGCGCACTTGGTTGAGGCCCCAGTCCCGTCGCTGTCTGTGCATCGTAAACTGAGCATCGAATAATGGGTGGCGAATGTATACTTGTGGTCGACGACGACCGCCTGGCACGCCGCAAGCTGACACTGGCCGCCAAGGCGCTTGGCTACGGAACCGAAGACGTGGATGGCGCGGATGCGGCTTTGGAAAGGTTGCGGCAACCGGGCATAGAAATCGTTCTTCTGGACATCGAGATGCCGGAAAAGAACGGCTACGATGTGCTTGAGGCTCTTCAAGCTTACCCTGCGGATCGCCGCCCCCCGGTGATCGTCGTGTCCAGCCTGGACGACCCCGAAGGAATTGCGCGCGCCATCGAACTGGGGGCGGTGGATTTTCTGCCTAAGTCCTTCAATGCGGTCATTCTACGGGCCAGGATCAATGCCTGCCTGAGAGAGGCACGGCGCCAGGAAGAAGACAGGCGGACGTTGCATCAGATCGAGCGGCTGACCATCGCCGCAGAAGCGCTTGATAGTGACGAAATGAACCCGCACGATCTGAATATCGACGACCTTGCCGAAAAGGAGGGCGCGCTCGCAGTGCTATCCCGCGTTCTGCTGAACAAGTCGATCATGGTGTACAACCGCCGACTAAGTCAGGCGCACCAAATCCGGACACTGCGGGGAATATTTGGACTGCTGTTCATCGGCGCCAGCTTTGGCCTGAAGCCTGCCATTGCCAAGCTCAGTCTGGCAGAGGTCAACAGCCCTCTTGCGGTGGCCTTTTACACCATGGGTCTCTCAGCCGTCTTTATTACGATTTACGCCATTTCCCAGAGGGCCAGAGTGCCGACAATATCCTTGCGCTCCAGCGGGTTTTTCCTTGTTCTGGCATTTCTGACCTTTCTGCCGCAGGTCCTGTTATTCTGGGTGGCCGAAGAAGTTCCAGGCGTTCTGATCGCCATTCTCGTCTCGCTGGAATCCTTCATGGTCTTCTTCCTGGCGGCGGCTATCGGGTTGGAGAAACTGTATTTTCGACGGTTCTTTGGTCTGCTTCTGGGCGTGGTCGGAGTTGCCGTGCTTCTTATTCCGTTCTTTGATGTTGAAAACAGCGCCGTCGGCATTCACTGGATTCTGATAGCGATGATTATTCCCGCCTGCTTCGCGGGCGAAAGTATTCTTTTGTCGCTATCCAAGGCCGTTGATGCCGATCTGGTTGCCGTGATTGCCATCATCTTCGGAATCTCGACAGTGGTTCTGTTCGGGGCGGCAATGTATTTTGAAGGCCTCGTTCAGCTTGACCTCCCACCAGGGAAATTTGAATTGTCTCTCATAGCGTTTTCAATTGCGGATTCCGCGGCGATGATCGCGCTGGCGAAACTGATCGAACATGCAGGACCGGTCTTCAGCGGTCAGAAGGCCTATACCGTCGCGACGGGCGGCGTCATCTGGAGTGTTCTGCTGCTGAATGAAGTGGTTTCTGCGACTAGCTTGATCGCGCTGTTTTTGATCCTGACCGGGTTATATTTCGTGGCAAAAAAGGCGGTAGTCCAAGAATTGATAAGGCAACCACGCCAAATATGATGCCGACCCCCTGGCCTATTTTCCGCTTGCAGATCGCACCCCATCGCGGAGTTGTGCCCGCCGCACTGTAACAGATGTTGCCAGACGACATTACGTGGCGTAACCTTCATATCGAGTCTATTTTGCTTTCATTTTTTTTGGGGATTGAGTGATGTACAGGCTGTATGTGGTTGTTGCCGTGGCATTGATTGGCGGCGTGACTGTTCTCCCAGTGATGGCGGAAAGCGTGACTGTGAATACGCTCGAGTGGCCGCCGTACACCTCGGCGGAGTTGCCCAAGGGGGGCGCGACGACCAATGTGGTCGTTCAGGCTTTTGCCGCTGTCGGGATGGACGCCAGCGTAAACTTCCTGCCTTGGAAACGCGCCATATCCAATGCCAAGGACGACCCGTCGGTTGCGGCATACTTTCCGGGCTATCATTGCCGCCACGTGGATGGTTTTGTCGCCTCGGATCCGATTGGCAACGGACCGCTGGGCTTTGCCGAAAACGTCAATGCTCCCGTGTCCTGGGCAGACATCGACGACATTGGCGAACAAAAGCTGAAGGTCGGGACCGTACTGGGATATGCGAACACCGACGAATTCGACGAGATGGCCGGGACCGGGTGGATCCGTTCCATCCCCGCACCTGACGATTTGACCAATCTGCGGAAACTGGCACGCCAGCGCATCGATATCGCTGTAATAGACAAGTTGGTTCTGTCCTACATTTTAGCGACAGAACCATCGTTGGCCGACGACGCGGTACACCTGCGGTTCAACGCGAAGCCGTTGGAGGAAAAGACACTTTATCTGTGCTTTACCGACGACGAAAACGGGCGTGCGCTGCGCGACGCCTTCAACGTCGGGCTGGCAATGGTGGATGTCGAAAAATCGGTCGACGACTACTTTGCAGACGAATTCTGATGACCAGCGATACCGGCAGCGATTTGCATGCCGGTGAGGCAAGCGGTGCGAAGGGATTGAGACACCTGCGTGGTGCGCGGTCGGTTCAGGTCAAGTTTCTGCTCTATGTTGTCCCGCTGGTTCTGGGTTCCACGCTTCTGGTCTTTGGCGCGTTCGAATGGAACGCCCGCAAGTCCGCCGAACAGGAGCTTCAGGTGAAGCTGCAGAGAATGGTCGCGATCCAGAGTTCCGTGCTGGCAGAGTCGCTGTGGAACGTGGCCGATGGTCAGATAAAGCTTATTCTGGCCGCCTTGATCACCGACCAGGACGTGCTGGCGGCTGCCGTTTATGACGAGCGTGACCGGCTGGTGGCCGAAGTCGGCGCGACCGATCAGTTCGACAAAGCGAATTTCCTTCTGGAAAGTGACATCCAGTATAATAGTGGGGATCAGCGGGTTCGCATCGGCTCGCTTCGGATTGCGCTGACCGACGCTCGGCTTTCCCTGCTGGCACGCGAACGGCTGATCCTGATGGGGTTTCTGGCGGGCATTCTGCTGATCGCTGTAGTCGGCGCGACGTTGACCGCGAATCGCCGGATCATCGGGCGCCCCCTTGTGCTGTTGATGGAGTCGATCAACCTGGCCCAAAGCGACGCCCCTCGCAAACCGGTCGACTGGTCCAGCGACGATGAAATCGGACGGGTCGTTGCCGCATTCAACGAGATGCAGCAGCGCCAGACGGCATATGAACAACAGCTTCGCTCGGCCAACGACGAACTTGAACGGCGGGTAAGCGAGCGGACGGCCGAACTTGCCGGAGCGGAACTGACGGCACGTGAAGCGCGGGGCCAACTGACCGATGCCATAGAAAGCATCACCGAAGGATTTGCCCTGTTCGACAGCGAAGACCGCCTAGTCGTGGCGAACCGCAGGTATCGCGAAATTATGCTCGATGACGGAGATGCGGATATCGCTACCGGGACCTCCTTTGCCGATATCGCGCGCCGTGCAGCAGAAGCGGGTAGATTTCCGAATGCCTCCACGAGCCGCGAGACCTGGATCAAGCGTCAGATCAACCGCCATCGCAACGCCGGGTCACCCTATATCCAGGAAATTGCCGGGAACTACTGGCAGCAGATCAGCAATCGCCGCACCGACAAGGGCGGTACTGTGGCGGTGCATTCCGACATTACGCAGATCAAGCGCATCTCGGATGAGTTAAAGCGCGCCAAGGACGCCGCCGAAGCCGCCAACGAGGCCAAAAGCGCGTTCCTGGCGACGATGAGCCATGAAATCCGAACGCCCTTGAACGGCATCATCGGCATGAGCACCCTTCTGAACGGGACCGAATTGAACGATGAACAACGTGATTTCAGCGACACCATCGCCACTGCGGCGGATACGCTGCTGACGATCATCAGTGATATCCTCGATTTTTCCAAGGTCGAAGCCGGCGCGCTGGAGCTGGAGAGCATGCCGACCGATCTGGTCGAAACCATCGAAGGCTCTGTCGAACTGGTGGCAGCAAAGGCCGCCGAAAAGGGGATCGAACTTGCCTGCAAGATAAACCCGGACGTGCCCGTGGGCATACTTGGAGATCCGGTGCGGCTGAAGCAGATCCTGATGAACCTGCTCAACAACGCCGTGAAATTCACCGAGGTCGGCGAGGTTGTTTTGACCGTTTCGACCATGATGCCCGAAGCCAGTCAGACACCGGGGCAGACAACCCTGCTGACCTTTGAAGTTCGAGACACAGGCATCGGGATACCGGCGGATCGAATGGAGCGTCTGTTCAAGTCGTTCAGCCAGGTGGATGCCTCGACGACACGGCGTTATGGCGGCACGGGTCTGGGTCTGGTGATTTCCAAACGGCTGGTCGAACTGATGGGCGGCGAGATTTCGGTAGAAAGCACACCGGGCAAGGGAACGGTGTTCCGCTTTACCCTGCCGGGCGAAGTGGCGCAGATACCCGACAAGATCAACCGCGATGCGCAATTGGCGGCGATCCGCGGTACGAATATCCTGATTGTCGACGACAACAGAACCAACCGACTGATACTAAGCGAGAAATTCCGTGCCTGGGAGCTGCTGCCGCGCGCCATCGGAGGACCGGAGGAGGCTTTGGAGGCGATCGGGTCCGGTGAACGGTTCGACTTGATCATCGTGGACTACAAGATGCCGGTGATGAACGGTTTCCAATTCACCAAAGCGGTGCGCAACCGCCTTGGGACCGATGCTCCGCCGATGATCCTGTTCAGTTCGGTTTCCCCGATGGAGGAGTCGTTCCGCGAGGGGGCTGCGAAAATGAACTATGCGGCGATGCTGAGCAAACCCGCCAAATCCGGCCAGTTGCTTTCCGCCCTGGTAAAATCGCTGGCTCCCGATACTGCGCAGATTGACAGAAGTCCGCAGGCCGAAGCGGAATCCGATTTGGTCTCTGCACGGGATGTTCGCGTCCTTTTGGTGGACGACAACACGATCAACCAGAAAGTCGGGCAGAAGATCCTGAAACGGCTGGGATACGATCCCGTCGTTGTCAGCAGCGGGATGGAAGCAGTCGAAAGCTGCCAAGCGGAAGAGTTTGACATTGTTCTGATGGATATCGAGATGCCGGACATGGATGGCATTGCCGCAACGCGCAAGATCCGCGATGCCCTTGCAGGCAAGCATGTACCGTTCATCGTCGCGCTGACCGCAAATGCGATGAGTTCGGAACGCGACAACTATCTGAGATCGGGCATGGACGACTATCTGAGCAAGCCGATTGATGTCGATGCCTTGTCCAAAAGCATTAAGGCGGCCGGCGTTCGTCGCGCGGCGCAAGTGTCGTGACGGAGATACGGGGAAAGGAAAAACCAGTGGGGATGAGGCTTGAGCACGGAAATCATTAACCTGGATGCCGTTCACCGATTGCTAAGCGTCATTGGCGGCGACAAGGAGGATCTTCTTGAGCTGTTGAATGAGTTCCAAGAATCAGCACCGATACTTGTGGGCAAGATGAAAGCGGCGGCAGCCGAGGCTAACCTCGAATCCCTGCGGATCTCGGCGCATAGTCTGAAATCGAACGGCCGGGATTTTGGTGCCGTGACGCTGGCCGATCTCTGTGAAAACCTAGAACACGCCTGCAAGAGCGGCGAGGTGTCCGACCCGGTGGAGAAAGTCGACGAGATCTTGCGCGCGCTGGACGCCGCCCGCGAGGCGCTACGGGGTATCTCGCTTCATGATGGATGATCCTTCGTCGATTGCGCATGAAGGTATCGCACCGAGCCGCGCGCAAATTCTGGTCGTCGACGACAACAGCCTGATACCAACGAGCGCGACCTATGACCGATGGGCCCACTCTCGCATGCCTATCGACCAAATACGCGATGGTTGAACTGAGTGCGACCCAGCTACACCCGAACCGAAATGAATGTCGATTTCTTCAAGGTAAGGCCCGAGGTCGAAAGGAAATTGCTGGACGGAATATCCATGGGCCGCAGCTGTGACGTTTCTAAAATGGCCAGCGCAATACACGTGTTTCTGTCGGACGCCACATCCTATGCAACGGGCTCTGTGATGGACATTACTGGCGGTCGGACATGTCCTTTGGACTGTTTTCCGCGAACGTCGGTTTTGTCCGCGTCTCGATTATTGAAACTGACCGCAGCGAAAGGGCGGTTTGAAATCTGCTTGGATCGACGCGGTTGAATGACCGGAACGGGGAATTTCGCTGCATCGCCGAATTTTCGTTTCTGCGTATGCGAGCGCCACTTCCGGCTTTCTGCACGTGCATTCGCCGCCATCGCATAAGTCCGCTCCGTCCCGCAGACCGACGATTGAGCCCGCAAAATGCTGCGCGATGCACGAATGGCTGCAATGACGGGCCGCACCGCAGCGGTGCGAGGGCACGACGAGTGGCCGGTATGGGCCGTGTACGACGGTGGCGAGCCCGAACAGCGTTGGTCGGCCCGCTGCACCGCCGCATGGCCGCTCTGAGCCCTTGTTGGCCGCCCGTTTCCAATGGGTGAATGTCCGCTCTGTTGGAAACCATGCTCAGCGCAACTGCATTTAGGCTGCCGAATGCCGAATCCATAAATAACCCATGAGGCGGTACTTTGCGCTGCAGACCAGATTGACGTCTCCTTCCAAGACGTCACTGACGTCATCAAAGCTGCCTTCTACGGACAGGAAATCGCGTCGGTTGCAGTCCAAAACGGGCGGCGCAAAGCCTAGCCACTAGGGCAATAGCCGTTCTTTGCACTGGTCGCCTGATGAGATGTTTGAGTATCGCCCCGATTCGCCGGCCGAGCATACTCACCTCAGCTAGACCCTAAGACACCCCGAACGCTCATGCCGAACCTGAAAGCGCGAGAGCCCCCGACCTCTTGCACCATCTCAAGCCCAGTCTTTCCGGTCCATGCAAATGGTGGCGTCACCCAGAGAACACTCCGTCACTCTAACCCACCGGCCAGAGGAATTTTGCTTCCACACGACCCGACACACCTTGGCTGTCACTTTGAAACAGACGCTTCCGTCGACCGCGACAAGCACGTCAGGTTTTAGAAATTCGGGCCTCGGGATCATTGCCGTTATGAGAATGTCACTGTCTCGAACGACGTCGTCGGTGTCCGGATAGCCCTCGGACGCGTAACTCGCTCCGACCTCGATGGTTTCTTTATCTCGCGGATCTTCCTTTTTTGTTTTGCTCTTCATGACTCCACCTTTGTTGTAGTCGTGTTGTAGAAATTCACAATTCAACCCTAACAGTACGAAGTCCCGGTGTCTGCGGAAATACTATCAACATAATCAACACTATGCGCCCTTCGCGGCGCGCCAAAGCCGCCATTTGTTCATCTGCGGCGAACGACAAAAAGGTCCCGGATTCCGTTGAAAAACTCCTGTTTCGGGCCTGGACGACGAACTTTTCCGCCACATAGGCCGATCAGTTAATTTTGGCGAGAGCTCGGCCAAAATTAATCGCTGCCGCTCTTGGGCCACCCCACAACGTCTGTGCCACAATCCTTTGTGGATTTCCTAAAACATACGTCCTTGCCGAAAAGTCACGATTTTCAGATTTCGGAGTATTTCAACAGAATACGCCCTTGATGCTGTTCGCCGCGCTGCTGCAAGCCAGCGGGGCCATACCTTTTCAATTGCCGCGCCAAGTTCCGATTTCAGTTCCATTTGGCCAAACAAGACTGGCATCGAAGTGAAGTTTCGGTCTCCGAAAGTTCGCAGAAGAACCAACACCTTACAAGCTGAACACCAAAACGGCGCAGTCATCAGCTTGAGAGAATACTGCCTCAGAGAGAACGCTTTCGGCTCGTCTGGCACTACCGGCGGTGCTCAGCCCCACCCGCATAACCCTCGAAAACAACGGAAAAATCCGGCCGCAGCCGGATCGCGAGAACGCTTTCGCGAGGGCAAGTGGCGGAACGCTACGATGTATCGACCGATACGATCTGGAGGTGGGCCCGCCAGGGCGACATGCCTCGCCCCGTCAAGGTCGGCCCTAACGTGACACGCTGGCGTCTTTCAGATTTGATTGATCATGAAGGCAGTCTCAAGATCGGCTTCATACTCTGTCTTGATCTGGCTGCCTGAGGTCAATCATGAACATCGTATACATGAATGCGGCCAGCATGGCCGCGGCCACCTGCTGCGACGCTGATATAGCAAGAATGGGAATCCCGGCGGGCTTCTTGGCGCTGCCTGACGGAATTTACGAAGATACTGATGACGAAAGCGGCGATCCTACTTGGCTCTGCTCTCCGATCATTGTGAAAGCACTGTTCCGGAACGCCTCCGGCTGTGGCTGGGGGCGGATCATCACCGTCGCCGACCCAGAGGGGGCACGCCAGGACGTCTCCGTGCTCGACAGCGAGATCGAGCGCAGCACCAGTTCTGTGCGGGCTCGTTTGACGGACAGTGGCTTGAAACTGAGGAGCGGCACCAGTGCACGCGCGGCATTCATGCGCCTGATTAGGGAATGGAAACCGGGCACGGTGTTGACCTCGACGGATAGACTCGGCTGGAGCGATTCCGGTTGCGCTGCCTTCGTGCTGGGTGACGGTCGGGTGATCGGCAGTGGGAAGTTCCATTTTACTGGCCGTCGGTATGACGGATCTGACGGCTCCTATGCACCGGCCGGCACTGTCGACGGCTGGCGCGACAATGTTGCGGCTCTCTGCATCGGTAATCCGTTGATGATACTTTCCGTATCTCTGGCCTTCACGGGACCGCTCCTCGAGCTACTGAACGAAGAGGGTGGTGGTCTGCACCTGCATGGTGCCTCGTCCTGCGGCA
>JBBKXP010000180.1:0-5270 GCA_037969545.1 Paracoccaceae bacterium
GAATGTGAGGTTTTGCAAGTTTGGGGCAAGGTTGGGGTAAGTGGGGGAAGGTGGGGGAATTTCATTCCATCACCGCCGGATTATTCTCGCCCGCAACGACAAAATTGGCGTCCTTGTTCTTGTCGCCGTAGGTCATCCGCTCGATCCGCAAAACATTGGTTTCGGTCCATTTCTTGAGCATAACTTTGATCCGCGCCTTGTCGCTTGCTTTGGCCAGATCAAAGCCCAGGACCTCGGCAATCACCTTGCCCGCCCAGTCAGTGGCTTGGACATTTTCACGCGGTGGCGTTTCGCGTGCTGCAATCGTGGCCCGAACTTTGCAAGTGTCGTTCACCGTGATGTTGCTAAACGCTTCGGGCCATGCCTTTTGCAAGTGTGACATGATGCACCGCCCGATGTCGTCGGTGATCTTGTAACACGCCGGGACGCGTTCGGCGGGCAAGTCGCGCCACCTTTCAACGCGCAAGGCATTGGACGGCGGGCGGTCGGGTTTGTTTGCAAGGTTGAAATTCATGGTCTGGTTCTTTCTTCAAACCAGAACGGGACGGGGATATCGTCGCGATTGTAAAAGTGCCGCTAAGAATAGAGCCGCTGCCCGTTCAAAGGGTGGCGGTTTTTCGTTATGCGGCGTTTGCTTTGGCGGCTTCCCAAGCCTCAATATCCGACAGCTTCCAGCGTGTGCAGCCGGGGGTCAGGTGGATCGGTTTCGGGAAGGTCGGATCGGTATTTACCCAACGGCACGGCGTCAGGTGATGGACGTTCCACCGTGCGGCAAGGTGACGATTGGACAGGTAGGTTTCGGGAATGTGCGCCTCCATCGGATTGCTATGGGATGCAGTTTCGTCCTCTCAATGAATGCGGTCGAGTTGCGTAATACCGACTATTTTACGTCACCTTTGACCTTGATGGGCAAAATCCTAAAGCCGCCTGTCAGTGTTGGATGATCATCGGTCGCCAATCCCAACGCAACCTACCCATCATGCGAAATCATAAACTCGCATTCGGTGTCAGCATACGCGGACATATTCCGCTTGAGAGTGGCCAACGCGGCTTGAGCGAATGTATCTCTAAGGCTTCTTTTGGTAATTCTGAGTGCATCTTCTCGCGATGATCCTATGTCTTTGACAATGCCAGCGTTCATCAATTCTGACGTTTCACTCGGTATTGCGAGCACCATAATAATTTCAATATCCTTTGCATTCTGGGCGGCTCTTATCCGACGAAAGCTTTCCTACCGCTTCCATTTCTTAACGGCGTCTGTCGCCTTCGCGAGAAAATTGTTTCCGCGACCCTTTCCCCCAAGAGCCTCTCCTTTAACAACGCCAAGCATGAATTGACCAATGGCGATGGATGCCCATGAAGGAAGCCTTAGATTCTCCTCATTGCAGATACGAAGGACATCCAAGAGCGCCAACCAATTACCCAATAAAAACCGCTCATAGGCTTCGCGCAGGTCTCCAAAAAACTCCGGAATCAGATTGAAATCCAAATGGTCATCGTCGGTTAGCGGCTTCTTATGCTGATGTTCTCGGGCCATCTCTAATAGCCATGCGATATCGCAGCTGGTGATATCCCCGTCCCAACTAGGGTTCATTTGGTCGCTGCCGCCGATCATGCAATCTTCACAATATTTTCTGAGTTTCTCACTACGCCCAGATACCCCGCCCAATCGCCCATTATCTTGCGACGCTTTTCGATCATGTCGCCGCGCCGATAAGATGCCTCCACCGCGTTGCTGATCCGATGGGCCAGCGCCACTTCGGCCATGTCGCCGGGGTAGTTGGTGCGCTCCGCCACCCAATCGCGGAACTTACTGCGCAGGCCGTGCGGCACGGCGGGGCGTTTGGACGTGCGGTCCACGAAACCTGCGCCGCCCGCCGCCACATCTGCCTCGTGCATCCGTTTCATTGCCGCCGACAGTGTCATGTCTGACAGTTGCCCGCCGCGCGCCGCCGGAAACACCAGCTGGTTGTCTTGCAGCCGGGGCGATGCTTGCAACAGCGCCACCGCCGCGCTCGACAACGGGACACGACGCTCACGGTCCATTTTCATGCGCAGGCCGGGAACGCCGCCGACTGAATACATGACGTTTCGTTTCCCACCGGGGTGAGCCAATCGTTTCACGTCAATGGCCGACAGTTCTGGCCTCACCTTCGGCATTCGTCTGTCCCACATGCTACCCAACAAAAACAATGCAATCGGGTGCAAGTGATTGCGCAAGATTGCATTTCGAATGATGTGGCATATAGCCTTAAAATGATATTAAATCAGTGTCTTAAACCACTTATTGTATAAGGTCGCTTAGACTTTGTGGCGGATTGTCTCTCCGCCACGCCGCGTGCGGCCCCTGCATGACACCAACGTGATGGTGCTGGAAATTGTCGGTGCCCTGCCCCATATCTCCACCATATCATCTTCAACGCTAACAGGAGAATTTCAGATGGCGGAAGAACGTGCGGTGCTGGCGGGCGGATGTTTCTGGGGCATGCAGGATCTGATCCGCAGGATTCCCGGCGTTCTGCATACCCGTGTGGGGTACACCGGGGGTGACATCCCGAATGCGACCTACCGCAATCATGGCAACCATGCCGAGGGTATCGAGATCATCTACGATCCGGCGCGCACCAGCTTTCGCGCACTGCTCGAATTCTTCTTTCAGATCCATGACCCGACGACCCCGAACCGGCAGGGCAACGATCGCGGGCCATCGTATCGCTCGGCAATCTATTACGTCGATGACGCGCAGAAACAGGTGGCCGGGGACACGATCGCAGATGTCGATGCCTCGGGCATTTGGCCGGGCAAGGTCGTCACCGAACTGGCCCCGGTCAGTGATTTCTGGGAGGCCGAGCCGGAACATCAGGATTACCTCGAGCGGATCCCGCAGGGCTATACCTGTCATTTTATCCGTCCGAACTGGAAACTGCCGCGCCGGACCGCCGCCGAATAGGCAGATTGCGGTAATTTACAATGCACATGGCCTGCCGTAAACCGCAGGCCATGTGTGCATTTCGCCTTTGCTGCAAAGCCTCTTCATGACAATCCGCCTGCTGGTCGAGGCGCGGGGCAAGCATCGCGTCGATTTCACCCGCAGGTTGGTGGACATGTCGGGTGGCGCTGTCGACCTGACCCTGCATATGGGGCATGGAGACGCCGATTTTCACGCGCCGAGCCTGGCCAAGATGGACCTTCACCGTGGCCGCGCCGGACATTTCATGGCCGGGCAACGCCAGACAGGTGCGAACTTCCCTCTGATCGCCTCGCAAGATTTTGGCGACAGCATCGAAATGGTCATCGACCAGATGCAGCGGTTTTCGCCCGACTACCGCTTTCGCGGCCATAACTTGCGCAACCTTCAGGACTATCTGGATTATTTCCACATCCTGTCCGACGTGATGGCGCAAAAGATGCTGACCGCCAAGATCACCCACGCCGTGTTCTGGACGGTGCCGCATCTGGGCTATGACACGCTACTTTATCAGGTGGCGCAGGCGCTGGGGATCAAAACGCTGATCCTGTCGCAGACGCTGTTCGACAGGCATTTCTGGTCGATGGCCAACGTGATGGACTACGGTCAGTTCGACCCCGCGCGCAGCACCGCGCCGCCGTTTCATTTTGAAAAGGGGTCGGTCGCGGACCTGTATTACATGCAGGACGACTGGCAGAAGCCTGGGAAGACAGGGACATTATCCGCGCGTGCCGTGGGGCAAATGGTGCTGCATTTTCTGCGCCACGATCCGCTCAAGCTGGCCAACCCGGCCTATGTCAGCGGCGTGCTGAAACGGATGCGGCATATCTACAGCGGGATGCCCGACTGGCGCGATCCCTTTGCGCGGTTCTTTCACACCAATGAAATGGCCTATTTCGACCATCTGATCGGGTTCGAGGACAGCCAGATCGATCTGGCGCAGAAATACATCTACGTCCCGCTCCACAACCAGCCGGAGATGTCGACCTCGGCGCTGGGCGGCATCTACCGCGATCAGGTGCTGCTGATCGAAACGCTGGCGCGGCAACTGCCATCGGGTTGGCGGATCTATGTCAAGGAAAACCCGCGTCAGGGATCGTTTGCACGCGGGCCACTGTTCTTTCATCGTCTGACGCGGATTCCTTCGGTGACGCTGATGCCGTCCAACGCCAACACCTTTGCGCTGAGCGCCAACGCGCAGTTCGTCGCCACCGTCAGCGGCACCGCCGGGTGGGAGGCGATCCGGCAGGGCCGCCCGGCACTGGTGTTCGGTGCAGCGTTTTACCAGTCACTGCCGGGGATCGTGCGCTACCGCGAGGGCTTGGATTTCGAACGGGTCGCAGCGGCCCAAATCGACCATGACGCCCTGGAAAAGGCGACCGGGGCGATGTTCGGCCAAGGCCACGACGGGATCATCGAGGAAGTCTATTTCAAGAAAGTGCCGGGGTTCGATTATGCGGCGAACCTTGAAAAGGTAGCCCGCAACACGCTGGATGTCCTTCAGGGCAACGCGAAAATGTCGTTCTACGATCCCGAGGCAGGCCGCGACACACTCTAGCCCTTGAACCCCTGCGCCACGACGAATTTTTCCGAACTGTCGGCGCGGGATGCGGGAGGTTTGACATTGGCGACCGTGGTGAACCGCTGTTTCAGAAGCGCTTGCAGGCTCCCCTCGGCGCCGCCGGCCAGCACCTTTGCGACGAACACGCCGCCAGGCGTCAGAACGTCGAATGCGAAATAGGCCGCCGCCTCGCAGAGCGCAATGATGCGCAGGTGATCGGTCTGTTTGTGGCCGCTGGCCGAGGCCGCCATGTCGGACATGACGACATCGGCCGATCCGCCCAGCCAGAGCTTGACCTGTTCATCCGCCCCGTCCGCCAAAAAATCCAGCACGTGTAATTCTGCCCCGGCGATCGGCTCGACCTCCTGAATGTCGATGCCAAGGACCATGCCACGCGGTTTACCGGTCTTTTCCCCCAGCGCGTTGATACGCGGCACCGCCACCTGACACCAGCCGCCCGGCGCGCTCCCCAGATCGACAACCCGCTTTCCGGGCAGCAGAAACCGGTACTTGTCGTCCAGTTCCAGAATCTTGAACGCCGCACGGCCTCGATAGCCTTCAGCCTTGGCGCGTTTGACGTAGGGGTCATTCAATTGCCGCTGCAACCAGCGGGTCGACGACCCGGTGCGGCCCCGTGCTGTCTTGACCTTGACGGTCAGGTCGCGCTGACCACGACCGCTGGTGTTTTTCGTCGGTGGCTTGGCCATCATATCCCCAGGGCTTGAAACGCCGGTCTAATAC
>JBBKXP010000181.1:0-3609 GCA_037969545.1 Paracoccaceae bacterium
GATTTCGGCGGCCCGCCGCGCTATCATCCCTGCCGGACAACCGTTGCCGCCGCAACCCTCGGCCAACGAGATCAGTCCCGAGGCGCTGGCCAAGGTCAACGAGGTCGAGAAATCGGCCAAGCGGATCAGCCTGATGGAATTGACGGAAAAGACCTGCAAATGGCCCGTGGGCGACCCTGCGACCGAGAATTTCTGGTTCTGCGGTTTGGCCGTGCAGCAGGGCAAACCTTATTGCGAGGCGCATGTCGGCGTCGCTTTCCAGCCGATGAGTAGCCGCCGCGACCGCCGCCGCTAACGCGGTCGCGCACCGATTTTTGGGCACATGATGCAGCCGACCTCCAAGGGCACATCAGCCATCCGACCAGCGCCAAGGTCACGGTGCAACTGAAGGACTTCGAAAAGACGCTGCCGCTGCGGGTCTTGTCCGCGGCCGACTGGCAGCACTGGATCACCAAGGGCTTTGTCATCTTCCGCCAAGCAGTGCCGCGTGACAATGTCGACCGTCTGGCCGCTCTGCTGTGGGACTTCGACGAGAAAGACCCCGGCGATCCGACGACCTGGCATGCCCCCGAGCGGCGCCCGCATGTCCGCCCCGAACTGAACAACGCGGGCATGGTCGAAATCTACAACCACCAGTATCTGTGGGACAACCGGATGGAGCGGCGCGTCTATGACGCCTTTGTCGACATCTGGGACCGCGCCGACCTCTGGGTTGCCATCGACCGGGCCAACCTGAACCCGCCCAGGCAGATCAAAGGCAATTCCGACGGGTTCATTCACTGGGATGTCGACACGACGCTGGACCCGCTGCCGATCGGTGTGCAGGGGGTCTTGAGTCTGGCAGTGCAGGACGACGCAACCGGCGGGTTTCAGTGCGTGCCGTATCTGTTTGAACATCTTGATGAATGGGCCAAAACCCGGCCTGCAGACCGCAATCCGCTGCTGCCTGACATGACCGGGCTGACGCGCGAGAATAACAGCATGGAACCGGGCGACCTGATGATCTTCAATTCGCTTCTGGCGCATGGGGTGCGGCCCAACCATACCGAGGGACGGGTGCGGATGGCGCAGTATATCTCGATTTATCCGGCCAACCCCGAAGATACCGCCGACCGGGCCGAACGGATCCGGCTTTGGCGCGAAATGGACCATCCCAAACGCCCGGATTTCCCCGGCGATCCACGGGCTTGGGAAAAGAAGAACGCGACGACGGCCCGGCTGACCCCCTTGGGCGAGCGTCTGCTGGGGCTGGCCGACTGGCAGGATGCGCCTGAACCCGTCTGAACCTAAGAGCGGTTCAGGTTTCATCGGAATCGGAAATCGCTGCTTCTACCTACGCTCGAACGCGATTTCCGATCCGACCGTTTCCAAGAAAACCTGAACTGCTTTAGTCCAAGCGTTTCAACGTGTCCGCAGTGATGTCCAGCCATGCCGCCCGCCTGCTCGGATCGTAGACCGAAACTGTTGGCGCGGGCACCTCGAGACTGGCGAAGGCACCGACCGGAATCGCCACCAGATCGGGGTCGGCATCGATGGCGTAATGCACCGTCACCCCGCAAACGGGGCAGAAGTGATAGGTGATATGGCTGCCTTCATCGCCGGTCCGCGTGAAAGCCTTTGACGTTCCGCTGATCTTGACGTTGTCGGGCGTGAACCTTGCGTTCCAGCTGAACGCGCTGCCGCTGCGCTGCTTGCAGGCCAGGCAGTGACAGACCGAAGTGCGGATCGGGTCGCCGATGCAGGTGGCGGTCAACTGGCCGCAGGCACAGGTCGCGGAGCGGGTCGTCATGTCGCTCTCCTCGGAACAGGGGTTGCCAGCGATCCTACCCCGGAAACGCCAGTGCCGCATCCAGCAAGTGGCGTAACTGTCGGGCATAAACGGTCGCATCGGCAAGGCCCGGCAGCCCGATCACCTCGCGGGTCAGATCGGCACCGACCATCACGGAAATGAACAGTGCCAGTTGCGGGGCCTTGTCCGGGCCACCGAGTTTGGCCAGCATCGGGTCGTGGAACTGGAGTTTCTGGGCGGCGCGGACCAGATCGCCAACTTCGGGGTCGGCGATATTCGCGGCAATCATCCGGATGACCGAGACATGCGCAGCAGAAAGGTCGGGGTTGGTGTATTTGGCCACGACAACGGCTGCGGGATCGTCCGCCGCCAACAGGTCGGGCCAATGAAACGCGCCGTCAAGCGTCGCCGCGAACAGCCCCCGTTTGCCACCGAAATAACGCGAGATCAGTGCCACATCGGCGCCCGCCGCCCCGGCGATGTCACGCAAGCCGACATTGGCATAGCCGCGCTGCCAGAACGCGGCGCGGGCGGCCTCCAGCAGGCGATCACGGGTGTTGTCGGCTTTGCTCATGGCGATGATCTAGCAGATTCAGTCGTTTATTCAACAGTTGTTGACAAAGCTTGGCTGCGATCTTAGACGGGCGTCAACAATTGTTGACAAATGGAGACTGAGATGTCCAACACAGCCCTGATCACCGGCGCTTCCTCTGGAATCGGTCGCGAACTGGCCCGCCATCACGCAGCCCTTGGCGGCGATCTGATCATCACCGCGCGGCGTGGCGACGAACTTGACGCGCTCAAGGTGGAACTGTCCGCCAAGCATGGCGTCAATGTCCACACCATCGCGCTGGACCTTGGTACGGCGGGCGGTGCGGACGACCTTTACGCCCAGGTGCAGACGCTGGGGATGCCGCTCGATATCCTGATCAACAATGCCGGGTTTGGCGGGCACGGCAATTTCATCGACCGCGATCTGGACCGCGACCTTGCGATGATCGACCTGAACGTCAAGGCGCTTGTGATCCTGTGCCATCACGTCGGGCGCGACATGGCGGCGCGCGGCGGCGGCAAGATTCTGAACGTGTCGTCCACCGCAGCCTACATGCCAGGCCCGTTGCAGGCGACCTATTTTGCCACCAAGGCCTTTGTGTCGTCTTTCTCGCAGGCGCTGGACGAGGAGCTTCACAGCAAGGGTGTGACGGTGACGGCGCTGGAACCCGGCGCGGTGGCGACCGAATTCATGGACACCGCCGACCTTGACGGCACCGCGCTTGCCAAGGGCGCGGCGACGGCGCAGTCGGTTGCGAAGTATGGCTACAATGCGATGCAGGCGGGCAGGCTGCGCGCCATCAATGACGGGCGGTTGCGGTTCGCACTGAACTGGATCGTTCCGCTGATGCCGCGCCGCAGGGTCCTGAAAATGGTGCGCGGGATGCAGACCAAATAGGGGGCGCTGCCCCCGCCCCGGAGCAAGTCCGGGACTCCCCCGGAGTATTTTCGGCCAAAAGAAGGGGCAAGAGGCCGCGGTATCATTTTGCCAGAGATACGCATCTTCCGTGTCGACCACCGCGGGTCTGTCGGCAACCTCCGGTTTCAGCCCAAGCCCCTTTCCGACAGCCCCGCGCCGCGTTAAGGGTGCGCATGCCCCAGAACCCGCCCAGTCTTCGCCCCGACATTGCCCCGGCGCTTCGGTTTTCCGAACCAAAGCGACCCGGACAGCCGACGATCGGCATGGTCTCGCTTGGTTGCCCCAAGGCGCTGGTCGACTCCGAGCGCATTCTCACCCGGCTGCGCGCCGAGGGATATGCGATCAGTCC
>JBBKXP010000182.1:0-4884 GCA_037969545.1 Paracoccaceae bacterium
CCCCGGCATTCCGTGGAACAGACCCAGCATGTGCCGGGTGATCTGGTGCAACCGGCCTCCGCCCGCCAGATGCGCCGCGATATAGGGGATCATCCGGTCAACTACCGCGACCGGCCCCGGCCCCGCCACAGTGCCAAAGATCACCTGGTCGACATCCGCCAGAATGGCCGGAGTGTGATAAGCGGCACGCCCGATCATCACCCCGTCAAGCCCGCGGTCCAAAAAGGATCTTGCATGTGCGACCGACGCAATGCCACCGTTGATACTGATATGCAGATGCGCAAACTGCGCCTTGATCCGCAAAACCAGATCGTAATCCAGCGGCGGCACATCCCGGTTCTGTTTGGGCGACAGGCCCTGCAACCACGCCTTGCGGGCATGGATGGCAAAGCGTGTGACACCCGCCGCGCTGACCTTTTCGATGAAATCGGGGAGAACAACTGCGGGGTCCTGTTTATCCACCCCAATCCGGCACTTGACCGTGACCGGCACCGGACTGACCGCGATCATCGCCGCGACGCAATCGGCGACAAGTGCGGGGCGTTCCAACAAGACTGCCCCGAAACATCCCGACTGGACCCGATCGGACGGACAGCCGACATTCAGATTGACCTCGCCGTACCCATAATCCGCGGCGATCCGGGTTGCGCGGGCCAGTTCAACCGGATCGGACCCGCCCAACTGCAACGCAACGGGCTGTTGCGCGGTATCAAACCCCAACAACCGATCCCGGTCGCCATGAATAACTGCCGGCGCGGTCACCATTTCGGTGTAAAGCAGCGCATGGGTCGTCAGTTGCCGATGGAAATGCCGACAATGCCGGTCGGTCCAATCCATCATCGGGGCCACTGAAAATCGAGAGGCCCGCGCAGCGATGTTTTCTTGATCCATAGCAGTCACGTGACAGGCTTTGTTAGGAAGGACTAGCTCACGTTCTGCACTGTTCTCGTGCATTTTGCAGTCGAAATCCGCCGATTGAGGACTGTAGGCTACACCGCCAGACGCTAACGACGAAAGGCTCGACTGCCTCCTGTGCGGCGGCAGTACTAATGGAGGAAAGGAATGTCGTCCATCGATAGATGAGGACCTGCGATCGCGAAGTCACGGCACGAGCTTGGATGATATGGCACGAAAATGAGATCTGACAGCACGGCGCACTGTGGCGTTTCCCCGGTTCAGTCGACACAAATCAGCTATCATGCGAAGATCTCCATATGGCGGGAACGAGAAATCCATCCCTGATGATTTCAGGCGTCAGTTGTTCGTAGTGGTCCCTGCGGTTTTTTGCGTGAAGAGCCTGGCGCGTGTGTTCGAGCCTTGTTCTGTAGCAATCAGCGAACCTGCACTTCACGTCGCCACATGTCATATCCTTGAGCGGCAGGTCGCAGATGTCGCATTGCCGCGTCATGAGCCCTACGCAACATCTTAATTTTCGCGTCAGTCAAATGGAAAGAAACAAGCCGCCTGGTGGGTTTCGGACGCCATCGCCGGACGTTCGGCCCTGCACTTGTCCTGCACCCTCCAGCAACGCGGCGCAAATGGGCAGCCGTCGGGGATCGCCAACGGTGATGGCAATTCGCCGACAAGTTTGATCCGGTCCTTTTCGGCGCTGGGATCAGCCCGCGGCGTCGCAGACAGAAGGGCTTTGGTATATGGGTGCTTGGGTGACGCAAAGATCGCCTCTTTCGGACCCCGCTCGACCGCCCGGCCAAGATACATCACGATCACGTCGTCGGCGACATGCCGCACCACCGACAGATCGTGGCTGATGAACAGATAGGCCAGCTGCAATCGGTCCTGCAATTCCGTCAACAGATTCAGGATCGCGCTTTGGATTGACAAGTCCAATGCCGATACCGGCTCGTCCAGAACCAGCACCTTGGGATCAAGCATCAAGGCACGCGCCACTGCGATCCGCTGCCGCTGTCCACCCGAAAACATATGCGGATAGCGGTCGAAATGCTCGGGTCGCAGGCCGACCATCTTCAGCATGTCCCGCGCTTTCGCCTCGCGGTCGGCGCGCGCCATGTCGGGTTTATTGATGACCAATGGTTCCTGCAGAATCGCCCCGATCCGATGACGCGGATTAAGCGAACCGTAAGGATCCTGAAACACGATCTGCACCGACTGTCGCAGGTCGGCCCAATCGGCCGGCAGCATCGGCTTGCCCTCGAGGGTCAGCGCGCCTGCTGTGGGTTCCTCGATCATCGCGACCATTCGCGCCAAAGTGGATTTACCGCAGCCGCTTTCGCCGACGACCGCGAGGGTCTTGCCCGGTGCCAACGTGAAATCCAAACCCGCTACGGCCTTGAGTTTCCGGGTCGGCCGGAACAGACCGCCTCTGACGTTATAGTGCCTTTCAAGCGCCTTTGCCTCGATCACCGGGGGAGTCACAATGCGACCCTTTCATCGACATTCAGCGGGTAGTGACACCGCGCGTGCCCAAGATCGCCGCCGCAGGGGATCGGCGGCGTCGTGGCGCATTTGGTGTCTGCAAATTTGCAGCGGGGTGAAAACAGACAACCGGCGGGCCGGTCAAACTGGCCGGGCACCACACCTGGAATTGTCGGCAACAGCCGTTCGGTCGCGCGTTCCGGCAGTGCATCAAGCAGGGCCGACGTGTAGGGATGGTGCGGTTTGGCAAACAGCGGCCCGACCGCTTGTTCCTCGATCTTCTGGCCCGCATACTGCACGCTGACCCGCTCGGCGGTTTCGGCCACAACGCCCATGTCGTGCGTGATCAACACCAGCCCCATACCGGTCTCCTCGCGCAGCGACGCCAGCAGATCCAGGATTTGCGCCTGAATGGTCACATCGAGCGCCGTTGTCGGTTCGTCCGCGATCAGCAGCTTGGGCTTGCAGGCAATGGCCATCGCGATCATGACCCGCTGGTTCATGCCGCCCGACAACTGGTGCGGGAAGGCCGACAGTCGTTTTTCCGGATCTGGAATACCCACCTGTTCGAACAGTTCCACCGCGCGTTTTTGCCGTTCGGCACCGCTGAGGCCAAGGTGGACGCGCAACACTTCTTTGATCTGCCAGCCGACGGTGAAACATGGGTTCAGCGACGACATCGGCTCCTGAAAGATCATGGCAAGGTCTTTGCCGACGATTCCGCGGCGCTCGGCGGGACTTATCCTGAAAAGATCCTGTCCGTCAAATCTCATCTCGTCCGCCGTCACCGTCGCGGTCCAGGGCAAGAGTCCCATCAGTGCCAGCATCGACACCGACTTGCCCGACCCGCTTTCC
The DNA here is from genome assembly GCA_037969545.1 of Paracoccaceae bacterium. Lineage (GTDB taxonomy): Bacteria > Pseudomonadota > Alphaproteobacteria > Rhodobacterales > Rhodobacteraceae > JBBKXP01. The sequence continues at coordinate 3,250 of JBBKXP010000182.1, forward strand.
CCGACGATGGCGAGGATCTCACCGGTATCGACGTCCTGATCCACCGCATCGACGGCGCGGAACTGCCCCGAGGCAGTTGCGAAATCGACGCTAAGGTTGCGGATGCGCAGCAGCGACATGCCTCAACTCCGCTTTAGCTTGGGGTCAAGGGCATCGCGCAGCCCGTCGCCCATCAGATTGATCGCCAGCACGGTGACAAGGATCGCCAGCCCCGGAAACGTCACGACCCACCAGGCCCGCAGGATGAATTCGCGGGCTTCGGCCAGCATGGTGCCCCATTCCGGTGTCGGCGGCTGCGCCCCCATTCCCAGAAAGCCCAATGCCGCCGCGTCAAGGATCGCGGTCGAAAACGACAACGCCGCCTGCACGATGATCGGGGCCAGACAGTTCGGCAGCACGGTGACGAACATCAGCCGCAAATACCCCGCCCCTGCCACGCGGGCCGAGGTCACGTAGTCTTTTTGAAGCTCTGACATGACCGATGCACGGGTCAAACGCACGTAGTGCGGCTGCAACACGATGGCGATCGCGATCATCGCGTTTGTCAGCGACGGGCCAAGGATGGCGACCAGCACAAGCGCCAGCAGCAGGGACGGAAAGGCCAGGATGATATCCATGATCCGCATGATGATGCTGTCGAGCCAGCGCGGTGCAAAACCCGCCAGTAGGCCAAGCAGAATACCGCCCGAAGCGGCAATGCTGACCACGACGACACCAACGAAGAACGAGAACCGCGCCCCGACGATCAGCCGCGACAGCATATCGCGGCCCAGCGGATCGGTGCCCAAAGGATATGTCAGGCTGCCGCCCTCTTGCCAGAACGGCGGTTGCAGCGTCACAGCGCGGAATTGCGCGGTAGCGTCATGTGGCGCGACCCAGGGGCCGAACAGTGCGAGAAAGGCGAAGGCTGCGAATATCCACAGGCCAATGACGGCACCGCGGTTCTCACGGAAATAAAACCAGAACTCGTGCAGACGGTTCGGGCGTTCGACAGCATCGGTAATGACGGTTGCGTCGGCCATCAGCGTTTCCTGATCTTGGGATTGATGACGCCATAGAGCATGTCGACCGTCAGATTGACCACCATGACCATGACCGCGATCAGCAAAAGGCCACCTTGCACGACCGGATAGTCGCGGCGGAAAATGCTGTCGACCATCCATTTGCCGATGCCCGGCCAGCTAAAGATCGTCTCGGTCAGGATTGCGCCGGCCAGCAGGGTGCCGACCGACAGGCCAATGACGGTAATGACCGGGATCAGCGCGTTGCGCAACGCGTGGATGCCGTTGATCCGGCCCGGCGACAGGCCCTTGGCGCGGGCGGTGCGGATGTAATCCTCGCCCAGCACCTCGAGCATTGCCGACCTTGTTTGCCGCGCGATCACCGCCAGCGGAATCGTCCCCAGCACGATGGTCGGCAGGATAAGGTGACTGACGGCGGACATGAATGCGCCCCTTTGCCCTGACGCAAGGCTGTCGATCAGCATGAAACCCGTCGCATTGGGGAAATAGTAGATCAGATCGATCCGGCCCGAGACTGGCGTCCATTGCAGGTTGCCCGAAAACACGATGATCAGCAGCAGCGCCCACCAGAAGATCGGCATCGAATAGCCGATCAGTGCGGTCGACATCAACG
>JBBKXP010000183.1:0-5415 GCA_037969545.1 Paracoccaceae bacterium
CGGCTGAACCACGCATCCAAGAACCCCGAAATCGAGTTGGCGAAATCGAACATCCTGCTGATCGGCCCGACCGGTTGCGGCAAGACACTGCTGGCGCAGACCCTGGCGCGAATTCTGGATGTGCCGTTCACGATGGCCGATGCGACGACCCTGACCGAGGCCGGCTATGTTGGCGAGGATGTCGAAAACATCATCCTCAAATTGCTGCAGGCGTCGGAATACAATGTCGAGCGGGCGCAGCGCGGTATCGTCTATATCGACGAAGTCGACAAGATTACCCGCAAGTCCGACAATCCCAGCATCACCCGCGATGTCAGCGGCGAAGGCGTGCAGCAGGCCTTGCTCAAGATCATGGAAGGCACCGTTGCGTCGGTTCCGCCGCAGGGGGGGCGCAAGCATCCGCAGCAGGAATTCCTGCAGGTCGATACGACGAACATCCTGTTCATCTGCGGCGGCGCCTTTGCCGGCCTCGACAAGATCATCAGCGCGCGTGGCAAGGGGTCGGCGATGGGCTTTGGCGCCGATGTGCGCGATGTCGAGGCGCGTGGCGTCGGCGAGGTGTTTCAGGAACTGGAACCCGAAGACCTGTTGAAGTTCGGTCTGATCCCCGAATTCGTTGGCCGTTTGCCGGTTCTGGCGACTCTCGAGGATCTGGACGAGGAAGCCCTTGTGACCATCCTGACCCAGCCCAAGAATGCGCTGGTCAAGCAGTATCAGCGTTTGTTCGAGATCGAGGATACCAAGCTGACGTTCACCGACGACGCCCTGAAAGCCATCGCCAAGCGGGCGATCCTGCGCAAGACGGGTGCCCGTGGCTTGCGGTCGATCATGGAAGATATCCTGCTGGATGCCATGTTCGAACTGCCGGGGTTGGACAGCGTGACCGAGGTCGTGGTGAACGAAGAGGCAGTCGGGCCGGATGCAAAGCCGCTGATGATCCACGCCGATTCCCCGAAAAAGGGCGCGACTGCGTCAGTAGGCTGACGCTATGGGCGGAATCCGGCGGATACCGTCAGGCGGGATTTACGAACAACGTGTCGGTTATGTTCGTGCGGTGGTCGCGGGTGGCTGGGTTCATGTGTCGGGGACGACAGCACAAGGGCCCGAAATTTCGGCCGATGTCGCGGAGCAATGCCGCGCCGCACTGGACACAATTGGAAATGCGTTAGCTGAGGCAGGTGCGGGCTTCGACGATGTGGTGCGCGTGACCTACATCCTGCCGGACCCGGACGATTTTGGGGCCTGTTGGCCGATCTTGGCACAGACCTTTTGCGACAGTCCACCGGCGGCAACGATGATCGCAGCAGCGCTGATTGATCCGAAATACCTTATCGAGATCGAAGTCACTGCGTACATCGGCGAGCGGAATTAGCCCAACCTGTGCTGGACCTTTGTCGCCCCTTGGGGCAAGACAGGACAGCGATTGGAGAATTGCCCATGGGCATGCTGCACACGATTGGTCGACTATTTACGTGGTGGGACGGGCAGACGCTCAACACCCAGTTCTGGACGTGGCGCAAGGGCAAGCGGGTTGGCACCGATGCAATGGGCAATATCTTTTACCGCAATGCCGATGACAGCCGCCGCTGGGTCATCTTCAGCGGTGCGTCCGAAGCGTCCAAAGTCAGCCCGGAATGGCACGGCTGGCTGCACCACACGTTCGACGAACTGCCGACAGACCGGCCATTGCCTCACCAGCCATGGGAAAAGCCACATCAGGAAAATTTGACTGGCACCCCCCTGGCCTATGCCCCCGCCGGATCGATCCGTCGCGCCCAACCCGCCGAGCGAACCGATTACGAGGCCTGGCGCCCCGAATAGGAGCCGAAAATGAGTGAATCCGTCAGCGAAGTGATCACCGGGGCGGCCGTTCTGGCGGGCGCCGCGGCGTTCCTGGTCTATGCGGCACAAGCGACTGGATTCTCAGGCAGCACCGACGGTTACCGGCTGGACGCCAGCTTTCGTTCGGCCGAAGGGGTCAGCGTCGGCACCGATGTCCGCCTTGCCGGGGTCAAGGTCGGCACGGTGACAGGCATGGCGCTGAATCCCGACACGTTCCGCGCCGACACCACAATGTCACTGGTCCCGACTGTGTTGGTGCCCGATGACAGCACCGCAGTCATTTCGTCCGAAGGTCTGCTGGGTGGCAATTTCGTCGAGATCATGCCCGGCGGTTCGCTGGACAACTATGCACCGGGGTCCGAAATACTGGATACCCAGGGTGCTGTCAGCCTGATCTCGCTTCTGATCAAGTTTGCCGCCGGCAGCGGCGGCAGCGGTGAGGGGGCGACCCAGTGATCCGGCAGGCCGCATTCCTGATTGCATTGGCCGCAACGCCTGTCGCGGCGCAGCAGGTGACCAGCGGTACAAGCGGCGAATTGCGGGTGCTGGACAAGACCACGGCGCAGGCGGTGGATCTGACGATGGCCGTGGGCGAGACCAAGGCGGTTGGCCTGTTGTCGATCACATTGGGCGACTGCCGCTATCCCACCGATAATCCGGCCGGCAATGCCTATGCCGAAATGACAATCTTTTATCGCGGCGGCGCCGATCCGGTGTTTCAGGGCTGGATGATCGCCAGTGCCCCGGCGCTGAACGCGATGGAACATCCGCGCTACGACGTCTGGGTATTGCGCTGTATGACGTCCTGAGCGGACGGCACCGTACGCTGCCGGTGAAAATCGGCGTTCTGCACGAGCGCTGCTGCCAACCTTTGACGATAGTCCGCCCTTGCGATTTCTATTGCCCCGAGCCGGGTCAGATGCGGTGTCAGAAACTGGGTGTCAAACAGGGTGAAGCGACCGATCCGCAGCCGGTCGATCAGATAGGCCAGTCCGAGTTTGGAGGCATCGGTGCGTCGCGAAAACATGCTTTCGCCAAAGAACGCGCCGCCGATGGCGACCCCGTAAACGCCGCCAACAAGCCTGCCGGCATGGTGTACCTCGACTGAATGGGCGCGGCCCATACGGTGCAGCCTGCCATATAGGTCAAAGATTGTCGGATTGATCCAGGTTTCAGCGCGATCCGCACAGCCGGTCACGACACCGTCAAAATCGGTGTCGAATCTGACCGTCATATCGCCCCGCCGCAGGGTCCGGGCCAGTGACCGGGCAATGTGGAACCGATCCAGAGGGATGATCCCGCGGCGTTTCGGATCGACCCAGAACACTTTGGGGTCGCTACGCCCTTCGGACATCGGAAAGACGCCAATGCTGTAGGCGTGCAGCAACAACGCGGGCGTCAGTGAGTCGGGCATGCGGTCCCGCAAGATGGGTTTGCACCCATCCTATGCCGAAAGGTTCTGTTCCAGCCAGTGTTCCAGCCAATGGATATTGTAGTTGCCGGACAGCACGTCAGGATCGGCCAGCAAGGCGTGAAACAGTGGAATTGTGGTATCGACCCCATCGACGATCAACTCGCCCAATGCGCGCTGCAGGCGGGCCAGTGCCTCTGGCCGGTCGCGCCCGTGGACGATGAGTTTGCCGATCAGGCTGTCGTAGTAGGGCGGGATCCGGTAGCCGTCATAAAGGGCTGAATCCATCCGCACGCCAAGGCCGCCTGGGGCATGGTATTGGGTGATCTTGCCGGGGCAGGGCGCAAAGTTGGGCAACTTTTCGGCGTTGATGCGCACCTCGATGGCGTGGCCATTGATATGCAGGTCGTCCTGGCTGAACGACATCGGCAGCCCGGCGGCCACGCGGATCTGTTCGCGCACAAGATCGACACCAAAGATCCCTTCGGTTACTGGATGTTCGACCTGCAGGCGGGTGTTCATCTCGATGAAATAGAATTCGTCGTTTTCGAACAGGAATTCGATGGTGCCGGCGCCGATATAATTGATCGCGGCGATCGCATCGGCGCAAACTTTGCCGATCCGGGCACGCAGGGCCGGGGTGATGGTTGGGCCGGGGGCCTCTTCCAGCACTTTCTGGTGACGGCGTGGCAGGGAACAGTCGCGTTCGCCCAGGTGCACCGCGTTGCCCTTGCCGTCGCCAAAGACCTGAATTTCGATGTGACGCGGGGTGGTCAGGTATTTTTCAAGGTAGACCTCGTCGTTGCCAAAGGCCGCCTTGGCCTCTTGCCGGGCGCCAAGAAATGCGCGTTCGATATCGGCATCGGTTTGGGCCACTTTCATGCCGCGCCCGCCGCCGCCAGCAGTGGCCTTGACGATGATCGGATAGCCAATCTTTTCAGCGACCTTGCGCGCGTCTTTCAACGTCGGCACGCCGCCGTCAGAACCGGGAACACAAGGCACGCCCAGCTTTTTCATCGTGTCCTTGGCGGTGATCTTGTCGCCCATGATCCGGATGTGTTCCGCGGTTGGACCGATAAAGGTGATGTCATGATCTTCGACCACCTGCACAAAAGCTGCGTTTTCCGACAAGAACCCATAGCCGGGGTGGATCGCCTGCGCCCCGGTGATTTCACAGGCCGAGATGATCGCTGGAAAGTTCAGATAGCTGGCGGATGACGCGGGCGGGCCGATGCAGATCGCCTCGTCGGCCATGCGGACGTGCATTGCGTCGGCGTCTGCGGTGGAATGGACGGCGACACTGGCGATGCCCATTTCGCGGGCGGCACGGACCACACGCAGGGCAATCTCGCCCCGGTTCGCGATCAGGATTTTGTCGAACATGCCCGGCCAGCCCTATTCGATAATCATCAGAGGGGCGCCATATTCGACTGGAGCACCGTCTTCGACGAGCAGCCGCTTGACGGTGCCGGCGCGGGGGGCAGGGATATGGTTCATGGTTTTCATCGCTTCGATGATCAGCAGGGTATCGCCTTCGGCTACCTGCGCGCCGACCGCCACAAAGGGCGCGGCGCTGGGTTCGGCAGACAAATAGACAGTGCCGACCATTGGCGAGGTGACAGCGCCGGGAAGCGCCGAGGGATCGCTGTTGACGGCGGAAGGTATCGGCGCGGCGGCGGTGACTGGCGGCATCGCAGCGGCGGCGCTGATCTGGGTCACGACCTGGGTATGTCGGCCGACCCGCACGTTCAGGCTGTCGTTTTCGCCATAGTCCCGCTTGACCTGCAGTTCAGTCAGGTCGTTGGCCCGCAGAAGTTCGGCCAATGCCTTGATAAAGCTCACATCATTATCGTGAGACGCTTTGTTGCTCATGTCATTCCCCGGCCTGTTGCCATGCATTCCATCTGTCCCCGCCTTGCCGGCAGGTGTCGGTTGTCCCCGGGTTATACGCCAAGGCGGCGGGGGTGGAAAGCGGCGCAGTGCGGGAAAATGTGACCCCGGTCAGGCGGCCGGGCGAACGTGGACGTCTCCGGGTGGTTGCGGCAGCATCGTGATCCCGTAGGGTTTCAGCGTGCGTTCGACACTGCTGACGCCGGGGATCAGGCTGCCGCGCCTTTCGCGTTCTTCACTCCGGGTTGCAAACATGGATTGCGATATTGCCG
>JBBKXP010000184.1:0-13254 GCA_037969545.1 Paracoccaceae bacterium
CGATGTGCGCCCAGTAGGCGACCCCGCCGCTTGTGGTATCGATGCTGACCCCGCTGAATAGCTGAATGCCGAACCAGAGACCCAGCACGATCCAGGCAGGAACCGTAAATATCCGCACAAAGACGACCAGGAACAGCAAGATATCGACCCGCGCCTTTGGAAAGAACAAAAGGTAGCCGCCCATCACCCCGGCAATCGCCCCCGACGCACCGATCGTCGGCACCTGCGACCACGGCGCGACGACGTATTGCGCCAGTCCGGCCCCGACGCCCGCCGCAAGATAAAAAAGGGCAAACGACATATGCCCCATCTGGTCTTCGAGGTTGTCGCCGAAGATCCACAGGAACAGCATGTTGCCGGCCAGATGCATGAAACTGCCGTGCAGAAAGATCGAGGTGACGAAGGACAGATAGTTTTCGCCCGCCGAAATCCGCGCCGGGATCATCGCAAAGTCATAATAGATCCGCGAAAGCGAAAGGTCCGACCGCAGGGTGTCGCTGGCGACGACGAACAAGAGGATGTTGGCGATCACGAGCGCGTATGTAACATAGGGCGTGGTTTCGGATGGGTTGTGGTCGCGGATCGGGAACATCAGTCACCTTGGCGGCAGTTTGGGTTGAAACCCATGTTACACGAATGGTTCCCGGCAGCATCCAATTTTGCGCCCGGCGTCGGTCGCGGCGGCGCTGCCGCGCCCGTGCCGGCCCTCCGGCCCAATTCAGGCCAAAAGGAACGATCAGAAAGCCGCAACCCCCATCTCGTTGACGCATCCATGCGGCGGGGCGTATCGGCGAATTTCAAGAAATGTCGCCATTTTGAATTCGCCTACCGTGCGCCGACTTCGGCCAGCAGGGCAGCATTGCCCCCGGCCGCGGTCGTGTCGATGCAGACGTGTCGTTCGTGCAGGACATGCGCAGTGTCCGGATGGCCGGTGATCAGGGGGATGATCGGGCCGTCACGCTTGGCCAGTGCGGCCTCGTAGGCCTTGGCCTTGGCATGGCTGCCCCACCAGACGACGGCCGCCAGTGGTGCCAGACTTTCCAGCAAACCTGGCCCGACCCGGCCACCAGCCTGGACCGCCACGCCGCCAAGGTCGGTCACTGCCTGCGCCTGCGCCTGCGACGCCGCAACGCCCGGCCCGACACAAAGGACCGGCCCACGCGGATGCGCCCCCAGCCGGTTGCTTTCGCCGGTCGGACCCGGCATGTCGCGGACCGGTTGTCCAACCCCCGCGTGCGCCTTGGCCAACGCCGCCGTCAGGGTCGCCAGATCGGTGTCGTTGGTCCAGTGGGCGGTCGTCGTCGCCACCTCGCTCGCCCGGAACCGCAGCATATAATGCGGCCCACCAGCCTTAGGTCCGGTGCCCGACAAGCCCATTCCGCCGAACGGTTGGCTGCCCACGACCGCCCCGATCTGGTTGCGATTGACGTAGATATTGCCCGCTTGCACCTGTTGGACGACGGTCTCCACCCGGTCGTCGATCCGGGTATGCAGTCCGAAAGTCAGGCCGTAACCCGTCTTGTTGATCGCCGCGATCACCTTGCCAAGGTCGGCTGCCTTGAATGTCGCCACATGCAGGACCGGGCCAAAGATTTCGCGGGTCATCTCTGCGATGCCGTTCAGCTTGATGACCGTCGGGGCGATGAAATGGCCAGCGTCAGGCGCCGCAAGCTCGGCAATGATCCGCCCCTCTGTGCGGGCCGTGGCGATGTGATCGGCAATGCCTTTCCGCGCCTGGGCATCAATCACCGGCCCGACATCGGTCGCCAGATCCCACGGGTCACCGATCCGCAGTTCGGCCATCGCGCGTTGCAGCATTTTCAGCAGGTTCGGCGCGATATCCTCTTGCACATAAAGACAGCGCAGCGCCGAACAACGCTGTCCGGCCGATCGGAACGACGACATTACAATATCGCGCACCGCGTGTTCGGGCAGGGCGGTACTGTCGACTATCATCGCGTTCAGCCCGCCGGTTTCCGCGATCAATGGCGTGCCGGGGGCGCAATGCGCCGCCATGTTGGCGCGGATTTTCAGTGCCGTGCCGGTCGATCCGGTAAAGGCAACGCCACAGATGCGGGCGTCACCTGTCAGCGCCGCACCGACACCACCACCACCCGGAAGCAGCGCGAGGGCGTTCGTGGGCACGCCTGCGGCGTGCAGCAGCTCCACCGCCCGAAACGCCACCAACGGAGTCTGTTCGGCGGGCTTCGCCAATACCCCGTTGCCAGCGGCCAGGGCCGCCGCGATCTGACCGGTAAAGATCGCCAGCGGAAAGTTCCAGGGACTGATGCAGACCCAGATGCCCCGTGCCGGGGCATCGTTCGCTGCCATCGCCTGTGCTGCGTAGTAGCGCAGGAAATCGACCGCTTCGCGCACTTCGCCCACCGCGTCGCCAAGCGTCTTGCCCGCTTCACGCGCCAGCAATGCGTAAAGTTCCGGCGCGTTCTCCTCATAGGCATCGGCGGCGGCGTTCAGCGCCGCGGCACGGGTCGCCACGGGCGCCTCCCACCGGGCAGCAGCGGACAGCGCGGCGGCGATCACCTCGGCTGAGGCATTTGCCACCTGACCAACTGTATCATCCGGATCACCGGGGTTGATGATCGCGGTCAGGTTCGATTTTGAGTATTTTTGGCCAAAAGAAGGCAGCGGGTGAGCCTGCCAAGGTTTGGTTTTGAATGGATTGCGGCCGGCGTCGATCCGGGCCAGAGTCGGCGCATGGGTAATATCCCAGCCTGCCGAGTTTACCCGTTCAGGCAGGAACAACTCTGTCGCGGTTTTCAGGGCTGTGACCTTGGTCAGCGCATCGAATGGGCAGGCCGCGACCTCCTCGGGTGGCACAGCCTCGTCGACGATCTGGTTGACGAAGCTCGAGTTGGCACCGTTTTCCAGCAGTCGGCGGACCAGATAGGCCAACAGGTCTTCATGCGCTCCGACCGGCGCATAGATCCGGCAACGGGTCTTTTCCGCCTTCAGAACAAGGGTATGCAGGGTTTCGCCCATACCGTGAAGGCGTTGGAATTCGTAATCTGCAGGGGTCCGTCCCATCTGCCCGGCCATATCCAGCACCGCGGCGACGGTGTGGGCATTATGTGTGGCAAACTGCGGGTAAATCCTGTCGGTCAACCCCAGCAGTTTGCGGGCGTTGGCGATATAGCTGACATCCGTCGCCTGTTTCTGGGTGAATACCGGGAAACCGTCGATCCCTTCGACCTGTGCGCGTTTGATTTCGGCGTCCCAATAGGCGCCCTTGACCAGCCGGACCATGATCTTGCGGTCCAGCCGGGCTGCAAGGTCGTAAAGCGTGTCGATGACAAAGCTCGCCCGCTGCCCGTAGGCCTGCACGACGACCCCGAACCCGTCCCAGCCTGACAGCGCCTTGTCGGCCAGAACGGCGGCAATCACATCGAGGGAAAGTGCAAGTCTATCAGCCTCTTCCGCGTCGATGTTAAAGCCCATGCCGGCGGCCTTGCCGAGCAACGCCAACGCTTTCACACGCGGCACCAGTTCATCCATCACACGTGCCTGTTGCGCCACTTCGTAACGCGGATGCAGCGCCGAGAGCTTGACCGAGATGCCCGGATTCTCGGCGACCGATCCGTGCGTGCAATGCGCCGCGATGGCCGATATCGCCCGCGAATAGGCAAGGTGGTAGGAGCGTGCATCGGCCTCGGTCCGCGCCGCCTCGCCCAGCATGTCGTAGCTGTAGGTAAACCCCTTGGCCTGCATCCCCTCGGCGCGTTTCATGGCCTTGCCGATATCTTCGCCCAATACGAACTGGCGACCCATTTCGCGCATGGCCCGGCCCACGGCGGTACGGATCACGGGTTCGCCCAGACGTTTGATCGCCCGGCGCAAGGGCTGCGCAATGCCCCTATCGTCGTCTAGAACCCGGCCTGTCAGCATCAGCGCCCACGTTGAGGCATTGACCAGCGACGAGGCCGATTTGCCCAGGTGTTTGCCCCAGTTGGACGGCGCGATCTTGTCGTCGATCAGCGCATCGATGGTGTCGGCGTCGGGAACCCTGAGCAGTGCCTCGGCCAGACACATCAACGCGATCCCTTCGTCGGTCGACAGGCCGTATTCAGCCAGAAAGACCTCCATCAGTCCCGGCTCGCTGCTGGCCCTGATTTGGCGTACCAGATCGGCGGCGCGGGCCGAGATGCGATCGCGGTCGCCATCCGACAGGGCGGCTGTGACGATCAACCGGTCCAGAACCGGGGCTTCGGGGGCGTAGATCGCGGCGTCGAGGGTGGTGCGCAGGGACATGTGTGATTCCTATATGGATGGCCTACCATAGCGGATTGTAGCGCGGCTAATTGCCTGCTAATTTCACTCCCAGGGGCCGATCTGCCCTAAGATGCAGGCAAATCATGACCAATCGCCTTTCCACCACTGACCGCTTCGACCGCAAGATTCTGGATGTGCTCGCGGTCGAGGGGCGGATCAGCGTGACCGAACTTGCCCGGCGCATCGGTTTGTCGAAATCGCCGACTCAGGCCCGGTTGAAACGGCTTGAGGAATTTGGGGTGATCCGCGGCTATCGCGCCCTGTTCGATCCGATCAGGCTGGGTCGCGATCACGTCGCATTTGTCGAATGCAAGCTGACCGATACCCGCGAGGCGGCGCTGGCCGCCTTCAATGCCGCGGTGCTGCGGATCCCGGAAATCGAACAATGTCACCTGATCGCCGGATCGTTCGACTACCTCATGAAGATTCGGACTTCCAGCATGGCCAGCTATCGGCTGGTTCTGGCAGAAAAGATCTCGACATTGCCACATATCGCCAACACCTCGACCTACGTGGCCATGCAGGCCGTCAAGGAAGATGGCCTGGCCCCCGGCGGAACCTGACCGGCACCTGAACAAAGTCGTGACTTGACGGAGGGTCGATATGGCGCACATCCTGCCCCATGCGCTGTATCCTGGCCCTTTGCGTTGTTGCTGCACCGGTCTTTGCTCAAGACTGCCCGGCGATCACCGACCACACTGCGGAGGTCGACTCCCTTATGGCCGATCTGAAAATTGCGCGCGACCGCACCGAGGCAAGCATCCTGAACGACGGACTGTGGCTGATCTGGATGGCGGCCCCCGATGCCAAAGCCCAGGACCTGCTGGATCAGGGAATGCAAAAGCGGCGCGAATCCGACTGGGCGGGATCGACCGCTGTGTTGGACGCGCTTGTCGCCTACTGTCCGGCCTACGCCGAAGGATATAACCAGCGGGCATTTACCCAGTTTCTGGCCAAGGACTACACCACCGCGCTGGACGATCTGGATCGCGCCCTGGCAATTGAGCCGCAGCATCTGGGTGCCTTGACAGGCAAGGCCCTGACGCTGATCGGGCTGGACCGGATGGACGAGGCGCAGGTCATTTTGCGCCAGGCCATCGCCCTGAATCCCTGGCTGAACGAACGCCAGTTGCTGATCGAACCGGAAGGCGAGGACATCTGACCATCGGGGCGGCCCTGTGGGGCTTTCGGTTCATGACTGAATCCATATAAGTGGTCCGGCACACTGTGCTGCGGGCGTGATGGAATGGTAGACATACCAGACTTAAAATCTGAGGGGGCGTAGCCCCGTGTGGGTTCGAGTCCCACCGCCCGCACCAGTGTCCGCAGCGCGATCAGGCCTAACGCGGATCAGCTCGATGCCGGTTCGCGGTGGGTGTCCAGCAGAAGTTGTGCTGTCAGCGGCGTTGCGGCGGCGCCAAGGGCGCGGGCATTCTGGCCGACGATTCCCGCGATGAGCTGTGGCACGATCAACCCGCGATGGTCGAGGTTCGCCATTGCGTCGGCGGCCCGGGCGACGATCCGCTTGCGGACGTCGTCTGGAAAGCCGCCATCGATCAGCACGGCTTCGAAATCGATGATCGCACAAACAGCCAGTGCCGCCCGCGCCAATTGTGTCGCCGTTCGTTCGATCCAGCCCGACAGTACGTCAGGGAATGACGACCAGTCCGGCGGCTGGGTCCAAATCCGTTGCGGGTCAATCCCGGCGCGGGCCATATCGGCCTCGAGCAGGTAGAGCGAGGCGCTGTCAATCAACTGCCCTTCACTGCCATCGGGGCGACGCACCGCAAGCGAGCCAAAGGCGCCTGCATTGCCCTGCGTCCCCTTGAACACGGAATGATTTAGCACGACGCCACCACCAATGAACGACCCGACAAAGAAATAGGCATAATTCTGAAATTCGCGGCCGCGACCATAGACATGTTCAGCAAGGCAAGCGGCGGTCGCGTCGTTTTCGATGAACACGGGCATCGCGCTGAAACGCCCTATTTCCGCTACAAAGTTAAAGGTTTTCCATGCGGCAAGATCAGCGGCAGGGGCCCCGAGGACATCATGCCAGTTCCAAATCTCGTAGGGCTGCGCAATACCGATCCCGGCAATCCTGTCGCGCGCGGTGTCTGACAGATCTTTTGTCACCTGCGACAAACCGGATTCGACAAAATCCAGGATCGCAGCCGGTCGCGGATAGCGATAGGTGATCTGGATTTGCTGCAGCGCCTGCCCTAGGAAATCGGCCAGAACCAGATCGGCGCTGCGGCGTCCGATCTTGAGCCCGAGCGTATAGACCCCATCCGGTGCCAGCGCCATTGGCACCCAGGGTTTGCCAACCCGCCCGCGCTGCGGTTCGCCACGAAGCAGCAATCCGTCCTGTTCCAGCGCCCGCAGGATGACCGATACCGTCTGCGGCGATAGCCCGGCGCGCCGCGCAATGTCGCTGCCCGGCAAGGCACCGTGCCGCTGGATCGTCGACAGGATCAAACGCTCGTTATGATCGCGCAGGCCGCGCTGATTGCGACCGGCAGCCAATCTGCGCACTTCGCTTGATTTCATGGTCGCCTCCCGCCATCATGCTGCACGCCCGAATTAATAAATCAAGTTTATTTATTTATTGACGTGAGACCCCGAATCACGATTTTGTAGCAACTAACCGCTGCCGGATAGGCTGCGGAGAGACGCCGGTCGGAGGGACCGCGCGTACATTTTGGGAGGATACCATGAAAAAATTGCTTGCCGGGTCAGCCTTGGCCCTGATCGCGATGACCGCAGCCGCGTCTGCCGCCGATCTCGCCTGCCTGATCACCAAGAACAACACCAACCCGTTCTTCGTCAAGATGAAGGAAGGCGCCGAAGCGGCCGCAACCGCAGCCGGGCTTGATTTTCAGGCCTATGCCGGGGTGATCGATGGCGATGCGTCGCCGCAGATCACCGCAATCGAGAACTGCATGGCCGCTGGCGCCAAGGGCATCCTGATTACCCCGTCCAACGACTCTGTGGGGCCGGCCCTGATCGACGCCCGCAACGCCGGCATTCTGGTGATCGCACTCGACACGCCGCTGGCCGACAGCGAAGCCCAGGACATGACGTTCGCCACCGACAACTACGAAGCCGGTCTGCTGATCGGACAGTGGGCCGCCGCGACGCTGGGCGACGAAGCTGCGAACGCCAAGATCGGCATGCTGGACATCAACACCGACAACATCTCGGTCGACGTGCAGCGCGATACCGGTTTCCTCGTCGGCTTTGGCATCGAGGTGCCTGACCTGACCGTCATGGGGTCGGAATCCGACGCGCGCGTCATCGGTCACCAGTCGAGCCAGGCCTCGGTCGAAGGCGGGGTGACGGCGATGGAGAACCTGTTGGCCATCGAGCCCGATATCAACGTCGTCTATACGATCAACGAACCCGCCGCCGAAGGTGCCTATCAGGCGCTGCAGAACGCCGGCAAGACGGACGTGCTGATCGTGTCCGTCGATGGCGGTTGCCCAGGTGTCGCCAACGTCGCGAGTGGCGTCATCGGTGCCACCTCGCAGCAGTATCCGCTGCTGATGGCCTCCAAGGGGATCGAGGCGATCGTCGCCTTTGCCGCTGATGGCACCAAACCGGCGGCGACCGAGGGGCTTGGGTTCTTCAACACCGGCGTGAACCTTGTGACTGATGCGCCCGCCGAAGGCGTGCCGTCAATCACCAGCGCCGAAGGCACTGACCTCTGCTGGGGTTGATCGGCCCGCAGTTTCATTGACACGACAAAGGGCGGCATTACTGTCGCCCTTTGTATGACCGCGCTCTGCCTAGACGGCAACAAGGCGCGACACTGCGGGGGGAACCGATGACCGATACGGACAAACCGACCAAAACCGTCGCGGACTACGAAGCGTCGCTGAACAAGGCCGACGCAGCCGTCGCCAGTTTTGCCAAGGATGACCAGACGCTCGGCCATATGGTGCGCGGTTTCCTGCGCAGCTACCCCACTGCGATCCCGGCCCTTGTGCTGTTGATCAGCGTCCTGTCGTTCGGGGCCATCGACGCCTATCTGCATGAAAATGTCCGCTTTCTGACCCCCGGTACCCTGTCGACGGTCCTGAAACAGGTGACGGTTGTCGGCATCGTCGCCATTGCCCAGACGATGATCATCCTGACCGCGGGTATCGACCTGTCGGTCGCGGCGATTCTGGTGCTGTCCTCGGTCATCATGGGCAAATTGTCGGTCGACAACGGACTGCCGCCGGGGCTGGCAATCCTGATCGGCCTGTTCTTTGGCGGGCTGATGGGCTGGGTCAACGGCATGCTTGTCACCCGGGTCAAACTGCCCCCCTTCATCGTAACGTTGGGCACGGTCAGCATCTTTACCGCCCTCAAACTGTGGTATTCCGGGTCGCAATCGGTGCGCGGGTCCGACATCCGCGAACAGGCGCCGTCGCTGCTATGGTTTGGAAAGGCCTTTAACTATGGCGGGGCGACCCTGACCTACGGCGGCATCGCCCTGATCGTGTTGGCTGTTGTGGTCTGGTATATCCTGACCAAAACCGCTTGGGGGCGCCATGTCCACGCCATCGGCGATGACCCCGAAGCGGCGATGCTGGCAGGGATCCAGACCGACCGGGTGCTGATCAGCGTCTACACCTTTGCCGGGGTGATCTGCGCCTTTGGCGGCTGGATCGCAGTGGGGCGGGTCGGGTCGATCTCGCCCATCGGGTTTGAAACTGCCAATCTTGACAGTATCACCGCCGTGGTGATCGGCGGCACATCGCTGTTCGGCGGCCGCGGGTCGATCCCGGGATCGGTGATCGGCGCCATGATCGTCGGTGTGTTCAGCACCGGACTGGCCGTGGCTGCCGGGGTCGACGACTACTGGCAGACCTTCGCGGCAGGCTGTCTGGTTCTGGTCGCCGTCGCACTTGACCAATGGCTGCGGAGGGCGTCGAAATGACCGACAAAATAGCCGGCAAGCAACCCATCCTGACCTGCCGCGGCCTGATGAAGCGCTACGGCACCGTGGTCGCCATGAACGGCGCGGATTTCGATCTTTACCCCGGCGAAATCACCGCGGTAATCGGCGACAACGGCGCCGGCAAATCAACCCTCGTCAAGGCGATCGCCGGGGCCGTCACTCCGGACCACGGCGAGATTCGGATGGACGGGCAGGTTTTGCATTTCAAGGGACCGCAAGATGCCCAAAGGGCCGGGATCGAGACAGTCTACCAAAACCTTGCCCTGTCGCCCGCCCTGTCGATCGCCAACAACATGTTTCTGGGGCGCGAGTTGCGCAAACCGGGCATCATGGGGTCAGTGTTCCGGATGATGGACCAGAAGCGGATGCAGGACTTTGCCCGCAACAAGCTGTCCGAGCTTGGATTGATGACGATCCAGAACATCAACGTGCCGGTCGAAACCCTGTCTGGCGGTCAGCGTCAGGGGGTCGCCGTGGCCCGGGCTGCCGCGTTCGGGTCCAAGGTCATCATTCTGGATGAACCGACCGCCGCGCTGGGCGTCAAGGAAAGCCGCAAAGTGCTGGAACTTATCCAGGACGTGCGCAGCCGTGGTATTCCGATTATCCTGATCAGCCACAACATGCCGCATGTGTTCGAGGTGGCCGACCGTATCCACGTGCATCGCCTGGGGCGTCGCCTTTGTGTGATCGATCCCAAACAGCACACCATGTCGGATGCCGTCGCATTGATGACCGGCGCCAAGGTGCCGGAAATCGAACTCGAGCTTGCTTAAGCTCCGCCGCAGTCAAATGGATCAAACGGCTGGCGAGGCCCGTAAGAGCCCCGCCAGATCGCTTTATTTCAACAGGTCGGTCCAGATCGCCGTGTAAAGGTCGGTCGCCGATTGCGGGCAGGTCGGCAGGAACTGTCCGGCGCTGGCGAATTCGGCCGGAATGACGATTTCCGGCGCGGTCTTCATATCCTCCGGCATGAAGGCATCCGATCCCGCGATTCCGTTGGCATAGCGCGCAAAGCCCGAGATCATCGCCGCGTTCTCCGGCACCATGATGAAGTCGAGGAACTGATACGCCTCGTCGACATTGGTCGCATCGCTCAGCAAGGCGACCGAATCCATCCACAGTGGATAGCCTTCGCGCGGATAGCCATAGACCACATCGGGGTTGTTCAGCCGGGCCCGCATCGTCGATCCGTTCCAGTTGACCGAAGCCATCCAATCATTCGAAGACAGCTTGTCGGTGGCACCGTAATCCATCGACATCCAGCTTGGCTTGGCTGCCATCAGCACGTCGCGGACCTTTTCCAGCACGGCAAGGTCTTCGGTGCAGGGTGCGCCACCTTCGTGCATGATCGCCAGTGCGATGACATCGTTCATCTCGGGCACCACGTTGACCTTGCCGACCAGTTCGGGAGGCGGGTTCAAAAAGATGTCAGAGGTGTTCACGTCACCGCTGTAGGCCGATATATTGACCGCCACGCCGGTGGTCCCCCACTGCCACGGGACAGTGTACTTGCGGCCCGGATCCCAAGCGACGTCGACCCATTCGGGCGCGATGTTGCCAATGTTGGACAGCCGGGAATGGTCAAGCTCCTGAACCAGACCCTGGTCGACCCAGGCTTGCACATAGTTGGCCGAAGGCACCACCAGATCAAATCCCGATCCGCCTGCCGCCACCTTGGCGAGGGCCGTGGTATTGCTGTCATAGTCGGTCACGACCACGTCGATCCCGGTTTCGGCGGTGAATTTTTCAAGCATCTCGGGGCTGGTGTAGTTGCCCCAGTTGTACAGGTTCAGCGTGCCCTCGGCCTGCGCCATTGCGCCAAGCGCAGTCAGGGCTGTCGATAACATCAGTTTTTTCATTTCTCTCTCCTTGTTGAATACGTCGTATGCGATCAGTCCTTGCTGCGGGTGATCAGAAAGAACCCGGTCAGCAGCACCACCGTCACCCCCAAAAGGGCGGTCGAGATCGCGTTGACCTCGGGTGTCAGCGCCCGGCGCAACTGACCAAGCATGTATGTCGGCAGTGTATCTTGTCCGGCGGATTTTACAAACTCGGTGATGATCACGTCGTCCAGCGAAATCACGAACGACAGCATGGCCCCCGCGATCACCCCCGGCATCATCAGGGGAAAAGTGATCCGCCGGAATGTCTGCCAGGACGACGCGTAAAGATCGGCCGCCGCGACCTCAAGTGCGGTATCCATCCCTTCAAGGCGGGCCCGGATCGGCAGATAGGCGAAAGGAATACAGAACCCCGCGTGGGCAAAGATCAGATAGGCAAGGCCGGTGTATCCGGTGGCGATCTTGATCGCTGCAAAAACGATGAGCAGGGCGACGGCGGTGACGATCTCGGGAACCATGAGCGGCTGGTTGATCATCACGTAGATGAACGTCTGCCCCGTAAACCGACCCCTCCTTGTGGTTCCCAGCGCAGCCATCATCGCGACCACCGTCGCGATCCCCGATGCCCAACTTGCCACGACAAGCGACCGCAGGGCAGCGTCCTGCACGGCCGCATTCCCCCAGGCTACGCCATACCATTTCAGCGAAAACCCGCCCCAAAGCGCCACCGAATCGCCACCGTTGAACGAATAGAACACCAGCGTGATGATCGGCGCGTAAAGCACGACAAAGGCTGTCATTGCGACAAACGTGAACCCCGGCAGGGTGGTGACATTGAAGGCGCGTTTAGCCACGGGCCACCTCGCGCGTCGAAACCCGCACATAGACCAGCAGCGCCACCAGCACGATCACCAGCAGCACCATCGACAGCGCCGCGCCCAGCGGCCAGTTGTTGCCCTGCCCGAACTGCAATTCGATGAAATTGCCGATCATCATCTGTTTGCCGCCCCCCAGCACGCGCGGCGTCACATATGCCCCCAGCGATGGCACAAAGACCAAGATCGACCCGGCGACGATACCGGGGCGGATGATCGGCAGAATGACCCGGCCAAAGACCCGCCAGCGGCTTGCATAAAGGTCATAGCCCGCCTCGATCAGGCGCATGTCAAAGCGGTCCATCACCGCGTAGATCGGCAGGACCATCAGCGGCAGATAGACATAGGCCATGCCCAGTAACACCGCCGTATCCGTATACAGGATTTGGATCGGCGCGGCGATTGCACCGGCCTTCAGCAGGATTGTGTTCAGAATCCCCTCGTTCTTGATCACTTCCATGATCGCAAAGGTGCGGATCAACAGGTTGGTCCAGAACGGAATTGTCACCAGGAACAGCCAGAAAGCGCGCCATTTGGGCGCCCGCGTGGCAATGAACCAGGCGGTTGGCAGACCGAGCACCAGAGTGATCAATGTCGTTGCAAGCGACAGTTTGAACGACCGCCAGAAGATCGACAAATGCGCATCGGCAAGGCTGACTGCGCCATTGAAAATGTCACGCTCGAACACCACCCGGAACCATGCGTCGCTGGACAAGTCCCAGACCACACCGGAATACTGCCCCTTTGTCAGCACCGAATAGATCGCCATGACCACCAGCGGACCTGCCGCCGCGCAGGTCAGCACGATCAGTGCCGGGGCGGACAACAGCCAGCCATTGCGGGTGATTTGGCGTTGCCGCCCGGCTTCGGTTCCGATCCCCATCAGTCGGCCAGCACCTGCACTGCGTCGGGCGTGATCGTCAGACCGACCGCCTTACCTTTGGTCAGCCCCCGGGCCATGTGTGACTGCATCCGCGCGACCAAATCAGCCCCATCCGTCAGCGCCAGATGATAGAGCGTATCGGTCCCGAAATAGACCACATCGGTGATCGTCGCGGCGATCGCCCCGGGTGTCTCGGCGGCAACGATCCCGACGTGTTCGGGTCGCAGCGCGACGGTGACTTGTCCGGCCCGCCCGTCCACCGGCGCCGCCAGCACATCGCCCGAGGCCAGACGCACCGCGCCAGCCTGCACTATGCAGGTCAGAAAGTTCGTCTCGCCAATGAAATCGGCCACAAAACGGTTCATCGGGCGGTCGTAAACCTCGCGTGGCGGGCCGATCTGCAACAGCTTGCCCGCCGAC
>JBBKXP010000185.1:0-7244 GCA_037969545.1 Paracoccaceae bacterium
GTGCCGCCCTGACCCTGCGACTTTGGCCCGGAAACCTGACGTTCGACATGGGACGCGCTGATTTTCACGGTCGCTGGGTGCGTTGGACACCGCCGAAATTGCCTGATTACGCATTGCCTCAAGTCCCGCACCGGGCCAGTCTGCCGCAAAAAAAGGGGAGGTGAACAGATGCGGATCTTCATCAGACGGCTCCGGCGGATTCTGCTGGCGCTGGTCATCGCCCTGATTGCGGTCGCGATCTGGAAGCGTGACGACCTCGCCAGGTTGCTGGCGGTGAACAGCCTGTTCAGCGAAACAAAAATCGTCAGCAACTTCCGCAACATGCCGGCATTGTTTTTCAACAGTCCGATCCCGCGCGGCAGCGGTCCGATCAGCGAACTGCCGCGCGGCGCGCCCGCAACCCTGCCGCCCGAAGTCGCGACCTGGATCATCGACCGGCATGTCACGTCTCTGCTGGTCATGCACGACGGCACGGTCGTTGCCGAGGATTACCTGCTGGGCACCGCGCCCGACGATCTGCGCATTTCATGGTCGGTCGCCAAGAGCTTTCTGTCGGCCCTGGTCGGAATTCTGCTGGACGATGGAGCGATCGAAAGCCTCGACGTCCCGGTGACGCAATACGCGCCGTTGCTGATCGGGTCCGCCTATGACGGTGCGACCCTGCGCGACGTGTTGCAAATGCAATCCGGCGTCGACTTTGACGAGGACTATCTGGACTACGACAGCGACATCAACCGGATGGGCCGGGTATTGGCGTTGGGGGGGTCGATGGATGCATTCGCCGCCGGGCTGAAGAACCGCAGCAATGCGCCCGGCACCCAGTGGCAGTACGTGTCGATCGACACCCATGTTGTCGGGATGGTGGTGCGCGGCGCTACTGGGCGAACCATCACCGACCTGCTGGCGGAAAAGATCATCGGCCCGCTTGGGTTCGAGGCCGAACCGATCTATCTGACCGATGGCAACGGCGTCGAATTCGTTCTGGGCGGGCTGAACCTGCGCACCCGGGATTATGCCCGTTTCGGGCAGATGATCACCAATGGTGGCCTTTGGGGCGGCGTGCAGATCGTGCCCGCAGACTGGATCACCGCGTCGACGACACCCAGCGCCGACACCGCACCGGGCGCGATCGGTTATGGCTATCAGTGGTGGATCCCGGAGGGGTCCACGCCGGGACAGTTCATGGCGCAGGGCATCTACGGGCAATTCATCTATGTTGACCAGCCGCGCAACGTGGTCATTGTGGTGACATCGGCCGACCGGGATTTCAGCGCGGACGGTGTGCAAGCGGCCAACGAGGCGATGTTCCGGCGCATCGCGGAAAGCCTTTAAAGATGGAAAAAGACCCCTCGATCAACGTCCTCGGCACCGCTCTTGCCGCATGTTCGGTCGACCCGATGACCGGGTTCTTTCGCAACGGCGCCTGCGACACCTGTGCGCAGGATCAGGGCAGCCACACGGTCTGTGCGGTGATGACGGCGGAATTCCTCGCGTTCTCGAAATACGTCGGCAATGACTTGTCGACGCCGCGCCCGGAGTTCGGATTTGCCGGTCTGAAACCGGGGGATAGCTGGTGCCTTTGCGCCAGTCGGTTCCTGCAGGCGCACGACGAAGGCTGTGCTCCGCACGTCAATCTGGCAGCGACGCATGTTCAGGCGCTGGAAATCGTGCCGCTGGATGTACTGGAACAGCATGCCGTGCGCGGCAGCTAGGTCACCGCGCCAACCGGCCCCGCCATCAGATCGTCGATGAACAGGCTCAGCAGTTGCGGTCGCCCGCTGACCCCGGCCTTGCGATAGATCGCGTTGGTTTGGGCTTTGACCGTGCCTTCGCTGGTGCCGCGCATCCTCGCGATGTCGGCGGTCGACACGCCTTTGATCGCGAACAGGGCGACGTCACGCTCGGCCGCCGTCAGGCCCCAGATTTCAAAGCGTTCCTCGAGCAATTCCATGAAGGCCCCCGAGGCGACACGCAGCTGGTTTTCGACCCGGGCGTTGCGTACCTGGGTACGGCGCAAGGCCAGCGCCCCCAGCCCGACGCCCAGGATCAGCCCAAGTGCCGCCCCGAGTTCGATGTATTCGCTGACCTGCCAGTCGATGGGCGCGAAACCCAGGACTGACGACAGGATATTCGTGACGAAAAAGAACGCGCAGAGGATCTGGATGCACAACACCGCCAGAATGACCCGGCGATCCGTCAGCATCAGGACAGCGTCCGGCGAGGCGCGGTGACAGGATCAGTCATCTCCGCCCCCGGACCCACTGTTGTCGCCGCCGCCGCCCGGCCCGCTGTTGTCGTCGTCGTCATCATCATCGTCGCGGCCGCGTCCACGCCCCGAATTATCGGACGGCGCGATCAGTTGTGGCAGGATCTGTCCGCCATCCAGCCGGATCCAGAAATCCCGCAGGATTTCGCCGGTGTGGGGGTTGAACACGACCTCGCGGCGGTATTCAGTGCTGAACGCGACGATCTGGGTGCGCCCCAGCAGGGTGCGCGTCAGGGTAATCTGGTCGAACCCCTGAACCTCAAGCTGGTCAACGATCGATTCGGTGACGGTCTTGGCGATAGCCTGCAAGGGGGCCAGCGCCAGACACAGGCTCAGCACGGCGGCCCTAATCATGGCGAGCCGCCGCGGAACGGCCCCCGCGCGGGCGCAGGGGTCGCTGTCTGGTCCGATCAGTCGTCGGAACTGTCATTGCTGCCACCACGACCACTGTTGCCGCCCCGGTCATCGTCATCATCGTCATCATCATCATCATCGTCGTCGCTGTCGTCGCTGCCGGAGCGGTCATCGTCGTCGTCACGCCCCCCGCCCCGCAGGAAATCGTCGTCACGCAGATCAGATTCGATTCCGGGGCTTGTGTCATCCCCTGCCTGAACGGACTGCCGTTCCTGTTGTAGGATCGCACCCGTCGCGGCATCATAGATCACCTCGAGCTTTTGGGTACCGCGGATCGCTTCGACCTTGATCTGAGTCGGCCCGGTCTTGATTTCGATACGGGTATAGCCCTGTGCCTGCAAATCCGCGATCACGCTGTCGCTGAAGGCTTCGGCCAGGGCCACCCCGGCAGCCAGACCGAAAATGGCAGTTGTCATCCAAAGTAGTTTTTTCATCGCACTTTCCTTTCGGGTCGACGGCCCGCCCATTGCGCACCGTGCTCCGAACCTGACCGAAGGAAGGCCCGCGGATAAATCTAACATCGGTTGAAATGGGGCGCCCTAAACCCTTGGCAAAGGCGCCTAAACTTTGGATTAGGGACGACCCTAGATCTTCATATCGAACCCGAGGTGCTTAGCCACCGTAAAGATGTCCTTATCGCCGCGCCCGCACTTGTTCATCACCAGCAGGTGATCGGCAGGCAGGGTCGGGGCGATTTTCATCACATGGGCCAGCGCGTGCGACGGTTCCAGCGCCGGAATGATCCCTTCCAGTTCGCACGACAGTTGGAATGCCTCAAGCGCCTCGACATCGGTGATGCTGACATACTTGGCGCGTCCGATGTCGTGCAGCCAGGCATGTTCCGGGCCGATGCCGGGATAATCAAGGCCGGCCGAAATCGAAAATCCTTCCAATATCTGCCCGTCATCGTCCTGCAGCAGATAGGTCCGGTTGCCGTGCAGCACGCCGGGGCGGCCGCCGGTCAGCGAGGCGCAATGCTCCATCTTGGCATTGACGCCCTTGCCGCCTGCCTCGACCCCGATGATGTTCACGGTCTTGTCGTCAAGGAAGGGAAAGAACAGCCCCATCGCGTTCGATCCGCCGCCGATGGCCGCGATCAGGGTGTCGGGCAGACGCCCCTCGGCGGCGTCCATCTGGCTGCGCACCTCCTTGCCGATGATCGACTGGAAATCGCGCACCATCGCCGGATAGGGGTGCGGCCCGGCCACCGTGCCGATGCAATAGAAGGTATCGCGCACGTTGGTGACCCAATCGCGCAAGGCATCGTTCATCGCGTCCTTGAGGGTGCCGCGCCCCGATGTGACCGAATGCACCTCGGCCCCCAGCAGGCGCATCCGGAACACGTTCGGCGCTTGCCGCTCGACGTCATGCGCGCCCATGTAAACGACGCATTTCAGGCCGAACTTGGCGCAGACCGTGGCGGTGGCCACGCCATGCTGGCCGGCGCCGGTTTCGGCGATGATCCGGGTCTTGCCCATCCGGCGCGCCAGAATGATCTGGCCGAGGACGTTGTTGATCTTGTGCGCGCCGGTGTGGTTCAGCTCGTCGCGCTTCATGTATATCTTGGCGCCGCCCAAGTGTTTCGTCAGCCGGTCGGCATAATAGAGCGGCGACGGTCGGCCGACGTAATGGGTCCATAGGTCGTCCATTTCCGCCCAGAACACTGGATCGGTCTTGGCCTTTTCATACTCGGCCTCGAGGTCAAGGATCAGCGGCATCAGGGTTTCGCTGACGAACCGCCCGCCAAAGATACCGAACCGCCCCTGTTCGTCGGGGCCTTTCATGAAGCTGTTGAAAAGGTCGTTCGGCATGGCGCTGGCCCCTTCGCGGATACACCGGCCAGCTTTATCCCCTGCCCCACCGCGCGTAAACCCGCGATCCGTGCGGCAGACTTTCATCGAAAGTCTGCGGCCAAATCCTCGGCGAGGATTTGGCTAGGCGATGCGGCTGACCTTTTCCGCGTTGCAGAACACGACGATCTGTCCCGCGTTTTCGACCGCAGTAAACCCGCGGCGGTGGATTTCGGCGACAAAGGCCGCGCGGCCCACCATGCGTTCCATGTCCCGGGTCTTGCGGCGGACAACGCAACCATCCCGCGCGGCCTGCGCATCGAACAGATGGCGAAACCACGCCTCGGGTGTCATCGGGATCACGGCATGGTTCATGTGGCGAGGCTAGGAAATCAGCGTTAACGCCGGGTTAATCCGACCCGCCCCTTGCCGCCGCGATAAAGTCGGCGATCATCCGCGCATCCTTGACCCCCGGCGCAGTTTCGACACCCGACGACACGTCGACCTGCCTTGCCCCCGTCGCCGCGATGGCCTGCGCCACGTTGTCCGCCGTCAGTCCGCCGGCCAGCATCCACGGCACAGACCAGCGCCGCCCGGCCAGCAGCGTCCAATCAAAGGCCAAACCGTTGCCCCCCGGCAAATCCGCATTTTTCGGCGGTTTGGTGTCCAGCAGAATATGATCTGCAACCCGGGCATATTGATCAAGGTCCGCAAGATCGGCGGCATCCGCCACGCCGATCACCTTCATCACCGGCAGACCATAGCGGTGGCGGATCGCCGCCACCCTTTCCGGGGTTTCCGCGCCATGCAACTGCAACATGTCCAAAGGCACCGCGGCCGTCAGGGCGTCTATCGCGGTATCGTCGGCATCCACGACCAGACCTACTTTTGCGATGCCCACAGGGACCAAAACCGACAGCGCCGCGGCCTGTGCATGGCTGACAAGGCGCGGTGATCTGGCGAAAAAGTTCAGACCGATGTACGACGCGCCGGCCTGCACAGCCGCTTGGACCTGGGCCGCGTCGCGCAGCCCGCAAATCTTGACCCGGATATGAGGCGCCATCGTGCCTTAGGGCTTTTCCAGCAACGCCAGCACATCATCCTTGCCGTCGTTGTTGGCATCGCGCAGGCGGTCCATCTCGCGCTTCAACTGGGTATTCTCGCGGTTGGTGACCCGGGCATCGACCCGCATCCGGTGCTCGCGCAGCCATTCCCACAAGAACCCGATCACCATGCCCAGTGCGACGCCAAGAAAGATCACGACGAACAGCGGCAACTGGATATCGGGCGAGATGCCAAGCAGCCGCGCCAGCGGCGTCGGCATCGCGTGGAGCGCCACTATGCCGTGATTGGCAATCCCGATGATGATCAGGCAAAGGCCGACGATGGCCCAGAAGGCATAGCGAATTGTGTTCATGGTCTCACTCTTACTTGCCGTTCAGGCGGTCGCGCAACAGCTTACCCGTCTTGAAGAACGGCACATGTTTCTCATCGACCGCGACACTTGCGCCGGTCCGCGGATTTCGCCCCAGTCGCGCATCGCGCTTTTTGACCGAAAACGCGCCAAAGCCGCGCAGCTCGACGCGATCTCCGTCAGACATCGCGCCGGTGATCTGTTCAAAGATCGTGTTGACGATCTTTTCGACATCGCGCTGATAAAGGTGCGGATTTGCGTCCGCGATCTTTTGGATCAATTCAGACCTGATCATCGGCAGGGCCCCCCAAAGGCGTTCAATTGGTCGTGGCAGGTAGGCCCTGCTCATCGTACCGACTATAGGCAGATTAATCGCGTCGCGGAATAGCGCGATCGCCCTCAATGCCATCATTTGGCAGGATTTTCCCGAACCAAAGGCGCTATTTTGCCCCCGGCTGATCGCACGAGCCGATTCGTGTGTCGTGCCGCGATGCAGAAAGAACCATTGATTCGCAGAGAGATAGCCTTGGGTTCGGTCCGATTGCGTTAACCGCATTTTCTCCACATGGCGACCGGATTTGTTCGGTTGACCCAGCGGTCAGCACCCGCAACGCGCAAATCCCCGACCCATAAAAAAGCCCCGCCACCATGCGGTGACGAGGCTTTCGTTTTTCCGGCGATGCCTGGCTTACTTGTCGCCCTTCAGCGCAGCACCAAGGATATCGCCAAGCGATGCACCCGAGTCGGACGATCCGTATTGTTCGACGGCATCCTTCTCTTCAGCGATCTCGCGGGCTTTGATCGACAGACCCAGCTTGCGGGTTTTGGGGTCGATGTTGGTCACCCGAACGTCGACCTTGTCACCCACCCCGAAACGCTCGGGGCGCTGCTCGGCACGGTCGCGGGACAGGTCGCTGCGACGGATGAACGACTTCATCCCCTCGTATTCGACTTCGATCCCGCCGTCCTCGATCTTGGTGACGGCGACGGTGATGACCGATCCGCGCTTGGTGCCGCCGACCGCATCGGCGAACTTGTCGCCGCCCATAGCCTTGATCGACAGGCTGATGCGCTCTTTCTCGACATCAACCTCGGTGACCTTGGCCTGCACGATGTCGCCCTTGCGGAAGTCCTGAATGGCGTCTTCGCCACGGCCTTCCCAGGTGATGTCGGACAGGTGGACCATGCCGTCGATGTCGCCCTCGAGGCCGACGAACAGACCGAATTCGGTGATGTTCTTGACCTCGCCCTCGACCTCGGTGCCTTCAGGATGGGTTTCGGCAAAGACTTCCCACGGATTGCGCATCGTCTGCTTGAGACCAAGCGACACCCGCCGCTTGGCGCTGTCGATTTCCAGAAC
>JBBKXP010000186.1:0-7515 GCA_037969545.1 Paracoccaceae bacterium
GCACTACATCTTATCAATCGCTGCATCGCCGATGTTATCAACTCCGCGTTCGGCCAACAGGTTGGATAGCCAATCGGGGTCCATTTCCGGCACCGACGACAGCAAAAGGTCGGTATAGGGGTGATGCGGCGGGCTGAACATATCTGCCTTTTCGCCCTGTTCCACGACGCGCCCGTCCTTCATCACCACCACTTCGTCCGAGATCGCCCGAACGGTAGCTAGGTCGTGGGTGATAAACATATAGGACAGGCCCAGATCGTCCTGCAACTTGGCCAGCAGACGCAAAATGCCCTCTGCCACCAATTGATCCAGCGCCGATGTGACCTCGTCGCAGATGATGAATTTCGGCTCGGCGGCCAAGGCCCGCGCGATCCCGATCCGCTGTTTCTGCCCGCCCGACAGTTCGGAAGGCAGCCGATTATAGTAGGTTTTCGGGTCCAGTTCGATCTGGTCGAGCAACTCATCGACCCGCGCGCGCTTTTTCGCCCCGGTCAGACCGCTGTAGAACTGCACCGGGCGCCCGATGATCTGGCCGATCGGCTGGCGCGGGTTCAGCGCGGTGTCGGCCATCTGGTAGATCATCTGCGCCTGCCGCAACTGGTCCTTGGACCGCTTGCGATAGTCGGCCGGCAGCACCTGACCGTCGAACGCGATGGTCCCCGATGCCGGCGGCAGCAGCCCCGTGATGCACCGCGCGGCGGTCGATTTGCCCGATCCGCTTTCGCCCACAACAGCCACGGTGCGTCCGGCGTGAATGTCGAAACTGATGTCGTGCAGGACCGTCACCTTGCCATAGGCCGCCGTCACGCCGCGCACCGAAACGACCGGCACCGCGTCCTTGGGGACAGACGGTTTCGTCGGGCGTTCAAAACTGCGCACCGCCCACAGCGATTTGGTATATTCCTGCGTCGGCGCCGACAGCATTGTGCGGGTGTCGGCCTCTTCCACCTCGTCGCCCTTCAGCAGCACCTTGATCCGGTCGGCCATCTGCGCCACCACGGCCAGATCGTGAGTGATATAGATCGCCGCCGTGTCGAACTGCTGGACGATATCGCGGATCGACGCCAGAACCTCGATCTGGGTCGTCACGTCAAGCGCCGTTGTCGGTTCGTCAAAGATGATGAGATCGGGACGGCACGACATCGCCATCGCCGTCATCGCCCGCTGCAACTGGCCGCCGGAAACCTGATGCGGGTAGCGGAAGCCGATTTCATCCGGGTTCGGCAAACGCAGGCGGCGATACAGTTCGATCCCGTCAGCGATGCTTTCCGCACGCCCCGAAACGCCGTGCTGCACCGGGCCTTCGGTATGCTGGTCGATGATCCGGTGCGCCGGATTGAAACTCGCCGCCGCCGACTGCGCGACATAGGCGATGCGTTTGCCCAGCAGGTCGCGTTTGGTCGCGGCAGAGGCGGTCAGCAAGTCGATCCCGTCGAATTCCACCGTGCCTGCCGAGATCCGCACGCCGTCGCGGCAAAACCCCATCGCGGCCAGTCCAAGGGTCGATTTCCCCGCCCCCGATTCACCGATCAGCCCCAGAACCTCACCCTTTTGCAGGTCGAGGTCGACGCCGTTGATGATCGGTGTCCAGACTTCGTCGCTGCGACCTTCCAGCTTGAGCCCGCGAATTTTGACCAGCGGTTCGCTCATTCCTTTAACCCCGACGATCTGTGCAACATCCAGTCGACGACAAAGTTGACGGCGACGGTCAGCACCGCGATGGCCCCGGCGGCCAGCAAGGGTGCGGCGGCGACACGCGGTGCGAAGGCGGCAAAGTTGATGAAATCCTTGAGGTCGGACACCATCGTGCCCCAGTCGGCCAAGGGCGGCTGGATGCCGACGCCTAGGAACGACAGTGACGCGATGGTCAGGAACACGAAACAGAACCGCAGCCCGAATTCGGCCAAGAGCGGCGCGGTGGCATTCGGCAGGATTTCGCGGAAGATCAGGTAGCCAAGACCCTCTCCGCGCAGCTTCGCCGCCTCGATATAGTCCATCACGACGATGTTCTGGCCGACCGCACGGGCAAGGCGGAACACCCGCGTACTGTCGATCACGGCGATGATGAGAACCATGTAGAGGGTCAGAAGCCACTTTTCACCGCCGGCCCAGACCGATGCGATGGTCATCAGGAGCAGAGCAAAGATCAGCGACGGGATGGCCATCAGGACATCGACGGCGCGGCTCAGCAACTGATCCAGCCAGCCGCCCAGCGTCGCCGCCAGAAACCCGAGGCTGCCGCCCAGAAAGAACGCGATGCAGGTCGTCGCAAAGGCGATCCCGACCGTGTTCTGCGCCCCGTAGATCAGCCGCGACAGAATATCGCGGCCAATCTGGTCGGTGCCCAGCGGATAGGCCGGATTGCCGCCCAGTTCGACAATCCCACCTGGCACGATGTTGGCCGCGCCCAGAATCTGTTCCTGGCCATAGGGCGCAATGGCCCCGGCAAAGATCGCGAGGATCGCGTAGATGATGATCGTCAGCACCCCGAACGACGCGGTCAGCGGCATTGCCCGGAACAGCTTGCGGCTGCCATGCGTCCCCACGGTCCGGCCCAGAAGGCGGAACAAAAAGGCGGCGATGGCGGCCAAAATCACGAAATTGACCAGAACCCAGAAAAAGAAATAATCGTTGGCGACCGTCGGATCGGCACTGAAAGACTGGACATACATCCACACAGCGGCGATCAGCACGAAGGCCCCCAGCGCATAGCCAAAGGCGACGCCGAACGGCATGTCGCGGAAATAGGGCCGGTTGCCCAAGGCGGTCCGACCGACAGTCCGGAACAGCCAGCCGACAGCCGCAGCCCCGGCCAGCACCGCGATGATCCACATCCACCAGGTCATTTCGGATGTCGCAGACGTGGATTGGACAGGATCGACAGAATATCTGCCGTCAGGTTCAGCAGGATATAGGCGGCGGCAAAAATCAGGCAGCAGGCCTGTACCACTGGAATGTCGCGGTTTTTCACCGCGTCGACGAACAACTGGCCGATGCCGGGATAGACGAACACCACCTCGACCACGACGACTCCGGTGATCAGATAGGCAAGGTTCAGCGCGATCACGTTGATGATCGGTGCCAGCGCGTTGGGCAGGGCATGACGGACGATGACCCGCATCGGCGACAACCCCTTGAGGCGGGCCATTTCGATGTAGGGGCTGGCCAGCAGATTGATGATCGCCGCCCGCGTCATCCGCATCATGTGGGCGATGACGACCAGCGTCAGGGTCAGCGCCGGCAGCAGCGTTTTTTCAAGCCGGTTACCGAACGACATGCCCTCGAAGATGTTGGACAGGGACGGCAGGACCGGGTTCAGCACCGCCAGAAACAGGATCAGCACATAGGCAAGGAAAAACTCGGGGCTGGAGATCGAGGTCAGCGTGGCGACGTTCGCCACCCGGTCGAACACCGAATTGCGGTAAAGTGCGGCGAGAATGCCCAGACCGACCGAGATCGGCACGGCGATCACTGCCGTCACCCCGGCCAGGAACATCGTGTTGGCAAACCGCGGCGCGATCTGCTGCAACACCGTCTTGGCCCCCGACGTGGTGCCGGTAAAGGACGCGAAATTGGCATTGGCGAAACTGCTGCCCAGATCACCGCGCGCGGCATCGGCCAGCCAGGTGAAATACCGCACCACCATCGGCTGATCGAGGCCCAGATCGCGGCGGATCGACGCGACGGCCTCGGGTGTCGCGCCCTGGCCCAGAATGGCCTCGGCAAAGTCGCCGGGCAGCAGATTGACGGCAATGAAGATGACGATCGACACGATGAGAAGCGTCAGCAGTCCAAGGGCGAGACGTTGCAGAATGATCCTGACAACCGAATTCACGTGCTAGAAACCCCCGTTATTGACTCGCAAGTTAACAAAAAAGTCGGCTCTGTAAAGCCTGCAGTTCTATCTGGACAGTATGGCGGGCAAATCATTCATCGTGCGCACCAGTGCCGCGCTGATCCCCGGCTCTGACAAGGCGTGACCGGCCCGGGCGATCATTTCCAGTCCGGCCTTCGGCCATGCTGCGGCCAGTTGATGCGCCGAGATCGGCGGACAGATCATGTCATAACGACCCTGCACGATCACGCCCGGTACATGCGCAATCCGGTCGATCCGGGCCATGATCTGCTGATCGGCTGACAAAAAGCCGGCGTTGTGGAAATAATGGTTTTCCAGCCGGGCAAAGGCGCGCGCATAATCCGGTGGACTATCGCCGGTGACCCCGTCCGACGTGATCGAGGCGAGCGCATTTTCCCATGCCGCCCAGGTTCGCGAAAACTGTGCCTCAATCGCCGCATCGCCGCAGAACAGCCGCTCGTGATAGGCGGCAATAAGGTCGCGGCGTTCATTTTCGGGTATCGGGGCGACAAATTTCGCCCAAAGATCGGGCCAGAACCGGCCCGCGCCGCCACCATAGAACCAGTCCAGTTCGGGCTGCGTCATCAGGAACACACCGCGCAGGATCAAGGCCAGAACCCGGTCGGGATGTTCCTGCGCCGTGATTAGCGCCAGCGTCGCCCCCCAACTGCCACCGAAAATGACCCAGGAATCAATCCCCAGCGTGGTGCGGATCAGCTCGATATCCGCTACCAGATGCCATGTCGTGTTGGCCGCGATCGACGCATGTGGCCGCGACCGCCCGCAACCGCGCTGATCGAACAGGATCACCCGATAGATCGCCGGATCGAAATACCGCCGCATGGCCGGGCTGCAACCGCCGCCGGGACCGCCGTGAAGGACCACGACAGGCAACCCGTCCGGCCGCCCGCACTGTTCCACGTAAATCCGATGCCCGTCGCCGACCTCGAGCATCCGCTGATCAAAGGGGTCGATCGCGGGGTAGAGATGCGCGCCTGCGCTATTTTGACCAGAGACCTTGTCCATCACTGTCCTATATAGACCCTGACAACTTTAGACCACGCCAGAGGGATGCCTGCAATGCAGACCACCATCGACCCGACCGAGATCGCCAAGTTCGAGGCGATGGCCTCCGAATGGTGGGACCTTGAGGGCAAGTTCAAACCGCTGCACATGATGAACCCCGTTCGGCTGGATTACATCACCCGGCAGATCGCGGCGGAATTTCAGCGCGACCTGACCGCCGATGAACCTTTTGCCGGCCTGCGGATCCTCGACATCGGATGCGGTGGCGGTCTGCTCTGCGAACCGATGGCGCGGTTGGGCGCAGATGTCGTGGGGGTAGACGCGGCCCCGCGCAACATTCCCGTGGCGCGACTCCATGCTGAACAATCGGGGCTGACCATCGACTACCGCGTCGGCACCGCCGAGGACATGGCCGCAGCAGGCGAACAGTTCGACATTGTCCTGAACATGGAGGTCGTCGAACACGTCGTCGATCCGTTGGCCTATCTGACCGCCTGCCAGCAATTGCTGAAATCCGGCGGACTGCAGATCTGTTCGACCCTGAACCGCAACCCGAAAAGTTTCGCCATGGCGATCGTCGGCGCCGAATGGGTGAAGCGCTGGTTACCCAAGGGCACCCACGACTGGGCCAAATTCATCACCCCCGACGAATTGTTCGCCCTGCTGGAAAAGGCCGGGCTGACCCCGGTCGACCGCAAGGGATTTCAGTTCAACCCGATCAGCTGGGACTGGCGGATTTCCGAGCGGGATCTGGGCTGCAATTACGTGACAGCCAGCGTCAAGCCCTGAACCGCGAAAAGTCGGCGGTTCCAGGGTCAGTCATCGGACAGATTGATCCGCAGTTCACGCAAGACCGGCAAGGCGGCCCGTACCTTGTCGGGGCCGATCATTTCCACCACCCGCCCGATCACCGGGATGATCGCCGCGAGCGCCGCATCGCGGGCCTTCAGCCCCGCCGGGCTGATCGCCACCATCTTGCGCCGTGCATCCTCCCAATCCGGGCGGATATGCACCCAGCCGTTCCACTCCAGCTTGCCGAGGGTATTGGTCATCGCCCCGCGGGTCAGATGAAACGTCTTGGCCAGTTGCGCAGGCGACTTTTCCACTCCGGCATGGGCCAGATGGTTCAGAACCGAAAAATGCGACAACTCCATCCCCTTGGGCATCGCCTTGGTCACAGACATCCGGGCCAGCTGATCAACCATCACGATCTCGGAAAACAGCGTCACGGCCAGATTGTCGGTGGCGTTTGTCATCAGGGGCCGGTGAACTGTCGGTCATGGGTCAGGGCGGGAACCCGCCTGCGGGCCTCGGTCACTGCGCCCATGTCCAGATCTACCACGACGATCCCGGCTTGCGTGCCGCCGTCCGCCAGAACCTCGCCCCAGGGGGCCACGACCATGCTGTGCCCGTAGGTCTGACGCGGCTTGCCGGTGCTGACGGGGTGCTGGCCGGTCTGCGCCGGTGCCAGCACGTAACAGCCGGTTTCGATGGCACGGGCGCGCAACAGGGGTTCCCAATGTGCCGCACCTGTGACCGGCGAAAACGCCGCCGGAACCAACAGGATGTCGGCACCCGCATGCGCAAGGGCGCGGTGCAGATGGGCGAACCGAATGTCGTAGCAGACCGTCAGGCCGATTCTGGCAAATGGCGTTTCGGCCACCACGGCCCGGTCGCCGGGGCGGAACCCGGCAGACTCGCGGAATGTTTCGGTCGGGGTCACATCGACGTCGAACATATGGATCTTGTCATAGCGGGCGACGATCTGCCCATCGGGACCGATCAGAAACGACCGGTTGGCGAACCGCCCGTCCGCATCGCCGGTTTTCAGTGCCAGCGACCCGATCGCCAGCCAGACGCCCAGCTCCGCCGCCCCGGCGCGTAACCCGGCAAGGGTGATGTCGTCAGCCTCGGTCTGCAGGACGGCGCGTTGATGTTCGCGCGATTGCGACACGCAGTTCGTCACTTCGGGGGTCAGCACGAAACCGGCACCCTGTGCCACCGCAACGCGCAGCATCCCCAGCGTCACCGCCAGATTGGCCGTCGGATCGTCGCCCGACGACATTTGCAGCAGCGCCGCCCTCATGCGCTCAGAAGGGCATCAAGCCGCCCGGCATCGTCCAGCGCATAAAGTTCGTCACAGCCGCCGATATGTCTGTCGTCGATGAAAATCTGCGGCACCGTGCGCTGCCCATTTGCCCGCTTTTCCATCTCGGACCGTTTGGCAGGCTGGGCGATCACGTTGGTTTCGGAAAAACTGACACCTTTGGACGTCAACAACCGTTTCGCCGCGTGGCAATAGCCGCAGGTGGGAGAGGTATAGATTTCGACTTTCGCCATCATCGGGGCCTTTCAGAGACTGTTGCCCCTGATCTAAGCGTCTTTTGCGACGCGGGCCAGTGCCAGCACGCAAACTTGCGAAGCCCCGGCGGCATGGCAAGCCTCGGCCGCAGCGGCGAATGTGGCCCCCGAGGTCATCACGTCATCGACCAGCAGAACAGATCGGCCGGCCAGCAAGCCCGCACGTTTGGGATGCACCGCAACCGCACCCTGAAGCGCGGCGAATCGCGCCTCGCGCCCATGCCCGTCCAGCGGCAGGGTGCGGCGATTGCGCAGCAGGGCATCAGGAACGC
>JBBKXP010000187.1:0-7704 GCA_037969545.1 Paracoccaceae bacterium
CTTTTGGGGGATGACGTGCCAACCACAGCACTCGACACTTGAACGGCGGGTCAAATCAGCCAATGTAGGTTCTTGCCGGCATGCCACTTGGCGAATGGCGGCTAGGAACTTCGCTGGACCGGGTGCAAAATGGCGATCTTGAGAACCACGGCCTTGATCATAGCCTTCGCTGCGGTCGGGGCATGCACGGCGCCGCAGGGGATCGGAACCCATGAGCTTGCCGGCACCGAGTGGAGGCTCGTCGAGATGGAGGGCCTCCCTGTCGTCACGGCTGCTGAAAGACCATTCGTCCTCGCCTTCGCCGACGATGGCAAGGTCAGCGGCCAAGCCTGCAATCACCTCAGCGGTGAATACCGGCTGCAGGGCCAGCGGATCACCATCGGACAAGTCGCCATGACCGAAATGTCATGCGGCGAGGCCATGGACCGCGTTGAGGGTCGTTTTCTGCAGATTCTCTCGGCACCTCTCGATTACAGGTTCTCGCCCGAGGGCGACCTCCTCTTGGGCGATCCGGAGCGGCCGACACTGCGGCTACTCCCGAGAAGCGATGATGGCAGTTCCGAGATCTTTACCGGGCAGTGGGGTGGCCGTCATGTCGGCCTGATCTTCGATGCGGCTGGCGGAAACCTCGAATACGACTGTGCCAGCGGCCGCCTAGAGGGGCCACTTTCCACAGATCGTTTCGGGCGGTTCTCTGCCCGCGGTTCTCACACGCCAGGGGAGGGTGGCCCCGCACGACAAGGACAGGTGCCGTCTCGTTTGCCTGCGATGTATTCAGGTCGAGTCAGCGGTGATGCCATGACGCTGGTGGTGCGGGTGCCGTCGGCAAACCTGGTCATTGGGCCGCTGTTGCTGCAGCGGAACGCTGAGCCGATCATTCTCCGGTGCCTGTAGCCGCGCTGTGCGGGGCCGCGTGAGCTATGCCCGCAGCCGCAGCACTGTATGGATCGCTTGCAGCAGGCAACCGAGAAGACCATGCTGGTCTCAGGGAACGCCGCCAAATCAATATCGGTCTCATTTCGAAGGAAAGACGATGGCGACATCAATATCGACCCTGCGCGTTTTCGAACCCGCGCCCCATATCCTCGCGTTCTATGACGGACGAATCGATGGCGTCCGCCTGCATTCGCAATGGCCCAATTGGCTGGACGATGGCGCCTATAGTTTGGGGTTTGCAAGCTACGCAATTCTCGATCGGGGGGAGGCGTTAGTCTATGATACCAGCATCTCTGTCGAACATGCGCAGGCGATCAGGGACGAACTTGAAAATCGTGGTGTCACCTCGATCCGTGTCGTGCTCAGCCACCACCACAGAGATCACGTGGCCGGAACCGCTGTCTTCGCCGACTGCGAAATCATTTCCAGCGAAAAGACCGCACGGGCGCTTCGTGAACACCGCGAGTCTTTTGCAGAGTCATCACCGCCAATTGACCCGGTCGTCATGCCCACAACGGTTTTTGATGGCGAGATGGCGTTGACTGTCGGCAATATCGACGTCGAACTGCGCCCGCTGGACGTCCACAGCTTTGACGGTCTCACGATCTATCTGCCGAAAATGCGACTTCTGCTTGCAGGCGACACGCTGGAGGACACCGTCACTTACGTGGCCGAACCGGACCGTCTGGAGGTGCATCTGGCCGAACTCGATCGGCTGGCGACCTGGGACATCCAGACAATTCTTCCAAATCATGGCGCATCTGATCGAATTGCAGGAGGAGGCTATGCCCCTTCATTCATCGCCGCTACGCGTGGCTATGTTGAAAAACTGCTACGCTGCCGAAATGAACCTGAATTGGGTAAGCTCCGGTTATCCCAATTTGTCGCTCAGAACATTGAAAGCGGCGCGCTGATTTATTTCGAACCCTATGAGCTAGTGCACGCCTGGAATGTGAAGTCTGTTCTGGCGATTTGACTTTGGCCGAAAGCGTGACCGCAAATTTGTTGTATTCGACCCCGGGCGCGCTGCATTCGCATCGGGCAGCCAAGTCCGCAGAGGCTGCCAGCAGGCTCTCCTTAGATCGGGTTGCGGACTTTCGTCGACCGCGCAGCAATTGAACCATCGCAGTGGCTGCAGAGCGCGACTAAGTCGGCTTTTTGAATCTGCGCCTGCACCGGGGACAAGTTGCGGACCTTGATCACTGGCGTCATACGCGTTTCAAACGGAGGGGAAATTATGACGACAGAAATGGTAGGCTTCGTCGGCGTGGGCCTGATGGGTCATGGTATGGCGAAAAACATATTGGCGGCGGGGTATCCGGTGACCGTGATTGCCCATACCAACCGTGCGCCAGTTAAGGATCTGGTCTCCAAAGGCGCAACCGAGGCCAGAACTTTGGCGGAACTAGCCGCGCGTGCTTCGATCATCCACATTTGCGCCCCTGGTTCCCCGCAAGTTGAGGCGATCGTCGAGGCCCTGATGCCTTCCATGCGGCCCGACACGGTGATTATCGATTGCTCTACTTCCGACCCGAACTCGACCGCGACACTTGCGGCGAAATTAGAGGCAAGTGGCTTTCACATGGCCGACGCGCCACTGGGCGGGACCCCTGTTCAGGCTGAAGCGGGGGAGCTTGCGACCATGGTCGGAGCATCTGACGCCGTCTTTGAACGGGTCAAGCCGGTCATCGCGGCGTGGGCCCGTGCGATTGTCTACATGGGGCCAAGCGGCGCAGGCCATAAGATGAAGCTTTTGAACAACTTCCTCTCGTTGGGCTATGCGGCCTTGTATTCCGAGGCACTGGCCCTGTCGGAAAAGGTCGGCATTACGACCGCACAATTTGACTCTGTCATTCGCGGCAGTCGTATGGATTGCGGGTTTTACCAGACCTTCATGGGATATGCGGTCGAGGGCAATCGTGAGGCTCACAAATTCACACTGACCAACGCGCTCAAGGACATGCGGTATCTAGAATCTATGGCCGACGGGGTAGCCCTCGCCAACCCGATTGGTAACGCGGTCAAGAACAGCTTTGCTCTGGCTCATGCCGCAGGCGGCGACGGACCCGAGGACTATGTCCCGCATCTGGTCGATTATGTTGCCAAGCGAAATGGCGTAAAAAAGGCCTAACCACCGACATTGAAGCCGCCGCCTAGAATTGTTCCAGACTCTATGTCCAGAGCGAATATTGGGATTTAAGTGTTGGCATTGCATTCACACCTCAATTGTCCGGATACTCCTGACCTGGGTTGGTCTGGGATCGTTAGAGCGTCCTAAATGCGCAAGGAGCCATCTGTAGGAGTCAGGACCTCGCAGCCCGATGTATGGTCCATGCCAGCCGCGCGACGGGTTGGTCGACTCCTACGAGAGTTATATGCGCGAACGTGTCTTAACCTATCCCGATCTCAGCGGTGCCCGTCTGCTGTGGGAGATCAGTGATATGGGCTATCGACCGCCACATTACTGGTGCCTTCCTGCGCATCGCT
Organism: Paracoccaceae bacterium; assembly: GCA_037969545.1. Lineage (GTDB taxonomy): Bacteria > Pseudomonadota > Alphaproteobacteria > Rhodobacterales > Rhodobacteraceae > JBBKXP01. The sequence continues at coordinate 3,424 of JBBKXP010000187.1, forward strand.
GATAAATTGCCGTTGCAGGGACTCAGCGAGGGGAGGCGGCGTCCGCGAAGATGGGTAGTTCGACGCCAGTTTCACAAGATTCTGCCAAGTCGGAAGGGTGAGCGATCTTGAAGCAGCTCCCATTCCGTAGGAATGGCTCAACGACCCTTGGTCAACGGACCGGTAGGACGCCGGATCCCGACACAGGGTCCCAGAAGAGCCATGGTTTGATGATGGGGGTCGAGTTTGGCGCCACCGCTGAGGCGGTTCAATACCTCCGCTTAGATGATAGACTATCGGTCGCGTCGACTTGGGTCCGCAGCAGGTTTCGGCCCACAGCGGACGTCCAATGACCGTCCCGGATTCTGCGGCGCAGCAAGTCTTTGCTGGCATCCACTTAGCCACCAGCTTCTTCATCGCCAGATGACTGCAGGTTCGTCCATGAATTCAAACTGCTTGCGCCAGTCGTTATGATGCCGCACCGATCGGAATATTCTTGGCCTGCTCACGCAGCACGAATTTCTGGATTTTTCCGGTCGACGTTCTGGGAATGGCCGTGAACACGAAACAGCCCGGAACCTTGTAGGCGGCAAGCTCCTTGCGGCACCAGTCTTTCATCGCTGCGGCATCGACATGGTGCCCCAGTGCCAGTTCGATAAAGGCGCAGGGGGTTTCACCCCATTTCTCATGGGGCATCGCAACGACCGCTGCCACGGCGACGGCAGGGTGCCGATACAGCGCCTCCTCGACCTCGATGGAGGAGATGTTCTCGCCGCCTGAGATGATGACATCCTTGGAGCGATCCTTGAGCTGGATATAGCCATCGGGATGCATGACGCCCAGATCGCCGGAATGGAACCAACCGTCTGCAAAGGCCTCTTTTGTGGCCTTAGGATTGCGGAAATATCCTTTCATGACGACGTTTCCGCGAAACATGACCTCGCCCATCGTCTGGCCGTCGCGCGGCACCGGCTGCATGGTCTCGGGCTCCAGCACGTCCAACTGCTCCAGCGGCAGATATCGCACGCCCTGACGAGATTTCAGCGCGGCCTGACGAGCTGGGGGCAGGTCGGACCAGCTCTCGTGCCAGTCATTTACGACGGCCGGGCCATAGGTCTCGGTCAGTCCGTAAAGGTGGGTCACGTCAAAGCCTGCGGTCTTCATATCCGCCAGAAGCTTTTCAGGTGGAGGGGCAGCAGCGGTGAAGAACTGCACCGTGTGGTCGAGGTTACGCTTGACTGTGTCCGGCGCCGAAATCATGAGCGACATGACGATCGGTGCGCCGCAAAGATGGGTGACACGCTCGTCCACCAGCGCGGTCCAGATCGGCTCGGCCCGAACCTGACGCAGGCAAACATGGGTGCCGATAGTGGCGGACAGGGTCCAGGGAAAGCACCAGCCGTTGCAGTGGAACATTGGCAAGGTCCAGAGGTAGACCGCGTGTTTCGGCAAGGAGGCTGTCAACGCATTGCCTTGCGCCAGAAGGTAGGCGCCGCGATGATGCGACACCACACCCTTGGGATCACCAGTGGTGCCCGAGGTGTAGTTGATCGAGATCGCGTCCCATTCGTCCTCGGGCATCAACCATGCGAATTTCGGATCACCCTGTGCCAGCAAGGCCTCATAGTCCTTGGCTTCGACCTCGACTCTTGGCCCGTCAAACTCCGGGTCATCGTATTGGATCAGGACGGGTTTGACCGTGGCCAGCGCCAGCGCCTCTTGCAGAAGCGGCATGAACTCCCGATCCACAATAACGACGCGCGACATCGCGTGATCGAGTTGAAAGGCGATGATGGCCGCGTCCAAGCGGGTATTGACAGAATGCAGGACGCCGCCGCACATCGGCACACCGTTGTGGCATTCCAGCATGGCAGGCGTGTTCGCGAGGACAGCGGAAACCGTATCACCCCGCCCAATGCCCATCTGCGCCAGCGCCGAGGCGAGTCGGCGCGAGCGGGCATGGAACGCAGCGTAGCTGCGTCGCAGCGCGCCATGCACAATCGCCGTATGGTCGGGAAACACAGCTGCCGCGCGCTCAAGAAATGTCAACGGCGTCAGGGGCTGAAAATTGGCCGGGGTGCGGTCCAGCCCGACGTTGTAGGGGTTCGGTTTCATGGGATCAGGCATCCTGCCATTCGGGCGCGCGTTTCTGGATGAAGGCGCCGATGCCTTCTTCTGCGTCACGGGCCAGCATGTTTTCGACCATCACACCCGAGGCGTAGGCATAGGCATCGGACAGGCCCATTTCGCGCTGCGCGTAGTAGGCGCGTTTGCCGGTAGCCAGTGTCATGCTGGACTTGGACGCGATCTTGCGAGCCATCTCCATGGTCGTTTCCCGCAACATTTCCGGGGCAACGCTGCGATTGACCAAGCCGATTTCCACAGCCCGACTGGCGTGGGTCATATCGCCGGTCAGGAGCATTTCCATCGCGTGCTTGTCCGCCACGTTGCGCGACAGCGCCACCATCGGGGTGGAACAGAACAGGCCAATATGCACACCCGGCGTGCTAAACAGCGCGGTCTCTGCCGCAATCGCGAGGTCACAGCTGGCGACAAGCTGACAGCCTGCTGCGGTCGCGACCCCTGTTACCTCGGCAATCACGGGTTTGGGACAGTTCACGATGGCCTGCATCACACCGGAACAGAGCGCCATTACCTTGGTGAAATAGGCCTTACCGCCATCCGCATGGTCCCGACCCGCCGTCATTTCCTTCAGGTCGTGACCTGCGCAGAAGGCTGGTCCGTTCGCAGCCAGAATGATCACCCGCACAGAGGGGTTGGTGCCGGCTTCCGCAAATGCTGCGCCTAGGGCGGCCAACATCGCCTCCGACAGGGCATTGCGCCGCGCCGGGTCGTTCATTGTCAGGCGCAAGACGCCGTCACTGTTCAGCTCATGCAGCAGGATGTCGCTCATTTGCACGGGTCGTATCCTTTTCGGGCGCTACAGAATGTTGATTTCGACGCTCTCGGCAAGCGTGTTGGCGATGAAGCAATAGCGGTGAGCGCGGTCCTGCATCTGCGCAAGTGCGGCGGCATCAACGTCGAAACCGGTATCAAAACTCACAACCGGGTGCAGATCGATCCGCGTTACCGAAATCTGGCCCTTGGCGTTCTTGCCAAGGTGCGCCTCGGCATAATCATGATAGCTGGCCACCGGCCAACCCGCTTTGGCGGAGAGGGCCAGAAATGTCATCATGTGGCAGCTGGACAGGGCTGACGCGAGGGCCTGCTCGGGGTTGGTATTCTCGGGCTTGCCGCCCCAATCTGGGGCGGCATCGACCTGAACCTCGTGACTGTCGTTGTAGCGCACAATATGCTCGGCCGAGTATTTACCGGGCTCCAGGACGGCTTCTGCACGATGCCAGTGCAGTTCAATTGCGAGATTGGACACGGTTCAGGTCTCTGCTTTTGGGTTGCGCTCAGGCGGCGGCAATCTTCTTTTGCGGGTCGTAGAACTGGCGCTCTACAATCGTGGCACGTTCCGTTCCGGCCTCGTTGACAAGCCCAGTCTTGTTCACAACGTTGACCCGGGCGCCCAGACTGGCATGTTCGGTCGCGATCATCGCCAACGCGATGTTTTGCTTGAGGCGCGGCGAATAGATGGCAGACGTTACCTTGCCGATGGTCACGCCATCCTTCTTGATCGGCCAGTATGAGGTGTTCGGGCCATTCAGGGGGCCGCCTTCGATGACCAGACCCACCTGTTTGCGGGTTACGCCCTGCTCATTGATATGGCGAAGCGCTGCTTTCCCGATGAAATCCGCCTCGATGTCCAAGTTTACAAGCCGGTCCAGTCCAAGCTCAAACGGGTTAGTCTTGTTGTCCGCATCCGCGTGATAGGACAGCATCCCACCCTCGATCCGGCGAATGGAGGAGGTGTGGCCGGGCTTCAGGCCAAAGGGCGCGCCGGCAGCCATGATCCGCTCCCAGAGCGCGTCACCATGTGCGCTGTCGCGCAGGTAGATCTCGTAGCCCAGTTCGCTGGACCATCCGGTGCGGGAGACCAGCAAAGGCATTCCGTCAAGCTCAAGCTCGCGCAGCCAGTAGTATTTCAGATCCATGATGCTGTCGCCAAAAAGCGCCTGCATGATCTTGCCCGACATTGGCCCCTGCAATTGCAATGGCGAAACATCGGGCTCAACGATCGTGACATCCATCCCCGCAGGCACCGCCACACCCTGCGCCCAAAGTAGGATGTCGCTATCTGCCAGCGAAATCCAGAAGTGGTTCTCGGCCAGACGGAGTAGGATGGGGTCATTCAGCAAACCGCCATCGGCATTGGTGATCAGGATGTATTTGCAC
>JBBKXP010000188.1:0-5343 GCA_037969545.1 Paracoccaceae bacterium
ATCGCATCGCGCAGGCCGGGAATGGCAGGTTGTTTCGGCATCGGCTGGGCTCCTCCATCGTCCCTTCGAAGTCTACCAGATCAGGCCAAAAGTGCAGAGTTTTTCAGACGTTCCTTAACGAGTCATCCGGCTGAGCAAGTTCGACAGCAACGGCGCTCACTCCACTTCCCTTGATCGCCCGCCGTGTATTTACCTCGGATGCGTCGGCCCGGCCTTGTATCCGCAACCCGCACCGTGAACCCGGCACACACGCCAGCGATTGACCGCCGGGCACCGACAACGCTTTCCAGTCCTGTTCGCCTTAGCGTTGCACCTGGGCGCGTCCGGGTTTGACTGAAACGCGAATTCTTCCAATGACGGCACCCCCACCTTGGCAGGTGTGCCCCAAATTAACCCGCGCCGCCGCCGTATTGTTTTAGACCACATAATGCGCACAAAGGCGATGAGGCCCACTTTTACGATTGCGCCAGCCTGCATACGCTCTGCCCCAACGATCACGATCGCAACAAGCAACGCGAGGAGGTCAACGAATATCGCAAGAGCGTGGGCCGAATGGCTGGCCTCTCGACCCCCGGCTCCCGGTCAACCAATAGGCCGCCGCCTCCGCCCCACTCGCAGGATTTTCGAGAGTGGGGAGGGGACGACAGAATTTCGAAGCGCCAGAGGACCGGAGGAGGAGCCTTTCTGTACGCAAAGTGGAAATTGAATTGAGTTCTCCAACAAATGCATCAGTTAAAAAATGCTTTCATTGCCGTTAATCGCCGGACCAGCGCGTCGCCACAATGCAGCTTCTGGGAACAAGTTATTTGTTGACAGCGCACCATTGTCATTGAGCAAGTTTCCGCTGTGCGAACAAAGTCGGCGCTGGCGCGATAGTTTGATCATTGCCGCGCTCATGAATACATAAGACAGGAAGGACAGGTAAGAATTTTGGCCCGTACTGATCGGTCGTCCAGTTTGAATTTTCCGGATCAATGCCTGCCAAGATGCAATGCCCCTCACTGGCTCCATCGAATTGGCAGTATCCGCGATGGAATATTGGGCCTGAGGTCTTCCGGTGACTATACGACCTTTTGTGCTGTTGCGACCGAACCGAATAGAAGTCCTGCGGAGATAGCCGCCGTTCTTGAAAAATAATTCATGATAGATCTCCTTGGATTTCCAATATGAAAACAGTGGGGTAGCGCCAACCTTATTCAATCCTCGCTCTCTCAGGCCGCAATCTGAGCACGCCGCAGCGCATCATCGCGACACTTCAGAAGTATGGACACGTTCACTCGGTGACATGTCACGGCGTTTCAGGGCCTGAATAGCCGTCTGCACCTTGGCGCGCGAGAATGGAAATTTTCTTGCGTGAGAGCATTTCGAAGAGCAAAGTAGGTGACGATGAAACCCACTAAGTGCCGCCGCCTATGTCAAGGTCGAAGATATGGTCGAGATATCTGATTAGCTCAGTTCCACGGAATGCGTGTTCTACCTCGTTGCTTCCCGCGCATTTATTGGATTGCGGGACGATGCCTGCACCTAAAGGCCGGAAAGGCGCGGGCGCGGGCGCGGGCGGAGATGGCTGAACCGCGCCTTTTACCGCGATCCTCAAGGGTTTGTGGCACTAACGGTCTCTTCAGCATCACACGGACTCAAGTGAAGGCAGGGGCGAAATGCCGGAGCGGGTCAAGCTCTAGGGGTGCATCAAACGTCAACTGCGTGGCGCTTGATCTGTTGTCTCAATCGACCCAGACTCGTCAAGTTTACATGACGCAAGAATCGACAGCAAAAGGTCAGGAGGTCTATTTTGAACCCCGACGATCAGAAGTTTGACACCGACGCGGCGCTCAGCGCGATAGGGCGTCAACATGTGCTCTTCAGTGCTCCGCGGCAAGCGATTTTCGAAGTGAACGAGATGGCCGCCTTCATCTGGCATGCCATCGAAAATGGCGCGTCAACACGCGAGATTATTCAGGATCTGGTGGATGGCGGTGCCCCTATTAAGAACGCACGCGCCATCTTGGAAACCGCCCTCAGCGAATGGCAAGTTCAAAAACTGATACATCCCAATTTGACTTCTATCCAGCTCGACGAAAGCCAACGCTTACACCAGGATATCGCGATTTCCGATACGCGCATCCGGCTCACGTATCCGCGGTGTCTCGCCGAAAGCGTGCCCGCGTTTTTCAGACATCTCGAAACCGGTGAGACCGATGGTCAGGTGCATTGGGAAGTAGCGGAGAACGCTGAGGGGTTTCACCTGTTTCGAATGCGTAAGTGGATCGACGCGTGTAGCCAAGATGAGCTGCCGGTCGTGCTGAAAGGCCACCTTCTGAGCGATGCGCAGGACGGGGAGGACTATGAATTCGCGGTCCATGCCGCAACGCTTTTCGCGGACGACCGCGCGCTATTGCTTTTCGGAAAACCGGGTGCCGGCAAGACGACGTTGGCTCTTGGTCTTGTGCACGCAGGTTTCGGGTTTGGCGGCGATGATGTGGCCCTGCTCAAATCATACGGTCTGTGCAGGCCGCTTCCCTTTGCGGCAGCGGTGAAAACCGGATCACTGGGTATCCTCAAGGGTCAGGTTCCGGGCCTCGCGCACATCCCGGCTTTTCGTCGTCCAGACAGAAAGCGTGTCCGCTACGTGGTCCCTGATAGACCCGTCGCGACATTGGATCGTGCGGTCGGGTGGATCATCCTGCTTGATCGACGCCCAAAATGTGAACCCCAGTTGCAAGCTGTAGAGACAGGCGAAGCGCTGCGAGGTATTCTTGCAGAGTCCTCTGCACCATCGGGCGAACTGACGCAAACCGCCTTTAAAGCCTTGGTACACGCTGTCGCTTCCGCGCAGATCTATCGGCTTACGTACTCCAGATTAGGCGACGCTGTGGAACTTATCGGGAGGACCTGCAAATGAGCCTTCGGTCATACCCTTTCGACGGCTTGATCGCCGGACTGCGCGGCCGCCCGGGCGAAACCATGGATTGGATGCAGATCATTGCGCTGGCAAATCACACGCTGCTCACGCCGTCGCTTTATTCAGCGCTGGTGCAGAGCCAACAGATCGAAAAACTGCCGGAAGACGCGCGGGGTTATTTGCAGTTCGTGGCGCAAAGCAATCAGGAGCGCAACCTTCGGCTGCGTGCGCAGCTTTATGAGGCCGTCGCCGCATTCAATGAGGCTGGGATCACACCCTTGCTGTTGAAAGGGGCGGTCCCCCTTTTTCTGGCGAGCGACGACACTATGCCGGACCGGATGACCAGTGACCTTGACGTAGCGGTCGAAAATTCTGAAATGCCAGTTGCCTTGGCCTGTCTTGAAGCGCTTGGATACGCGCCCGTAAGTGACTTTCGTGGCATGGCGCGACCACAAGATGTTGGGCTGTTTGAGCTGCGCCCGAAAGAAGAGGGCATAATCGGTGCATCCTCCGAGAAGGTCGAAAGAGCCGGCAGCACGGCTGTAATTCCCTTCCCCAATTCCCGCGCGGTACATTGGCTGCTCCACGACCTGATCAAGGAAGGCGATTTCATGCGCGGCAGGATTGATTTGCGGCACCTACACGATCTGGCAAAGTTGTCCACGGACGTGGCGTTGGATTGGAAAGGAATACGGGCCGCGATGCCGGACCGGACAAGCTGCACTGCGCTTGATGTCCAGATCTACGCCCTGCGCGACCTGTTTGGTGTTGACGTGACGGACGATGGCTCCAAAGCCCGGTCGATCCGGTTTCACCATTGGCGGCGGACATTCCCGGCAAGGCATCCTGTAGCGGGGGCTCCTCTGCGGGTTCTGGGCAACTTGGTTTGGGGGTTCCGCCGCGCTTCGCAGATGGATGTACTCAGCCAGAATGGGTTAGGTGATACCGTTCGACGGATCTTTCGCGTGGTGTTTAAACAGCGGCCCCGCGGCAAACTTTAGTTGTATTTTCGGTCCAAGCAAATTATGAGTCATTTATTAGTTTCGCTGCGTTTGTTGGAGGATATCAACAGTGGAAGAATTTCGTAATGGTCGTGAAGATGAGTTGGCGGCGGAAGCTCTGGCTCGGCGCAATTTCCTTAAGTCTGCTGGAAAATTTGCGGCTGTGACGCCGCCCGCAATCGTATTCCTCCTTGGGACCACTTTGGGATCCAAGGCGATCGCAGCATCCAGCGGCGCGCGACCCGGGCACGGGTGGGGAGACAAGAATCATAGCCATTCCCACAAAAAGAACGTCAGCTGGAAATCGTTTAAGGCATTTAAGGCGAAGAGATAGTCATTGAACTTTTCGACCGTGCTGACCGCGATGCCAACCCAGAAAACGCTCCGGATTGATCTCTTCGCTGAATATTCTGAACGGCGCTGCTTGCGGACGCGGATTGTAGTAGTCAGCGTCCGTTGAACGGTCTGGATTGCGCACCGGAACGAGGCCGCGGATGTATGGCCACAGTGGTGCCACACAATGCGTTGCTTCGAATGTAGGCGCCATGATGCGCGCAATGCTGCATGTAGTCGTCGACATAGACCTGGAGTCGACTGTCATCATTTGCGGAAAATGTCACGGCTCTGATCCAGGATTTGTCGCAAGGCAATCAATTAACGTGCATCGCGATCCAGCCCGAAGGCGACAAAATCACCCGCCTTTCAGTGGCCTCGCCCCTGATCGAAGCGGGAACAGTTTTGATTCCTAACGAGGCGCCAGCTTTGTTCGGCATAAGTTCCGGTATTTGGCGGAAAACTGAGACTGGTTCGAATCCGTCTGGAACCGGCTGAACCGCTTAACCGCGTGAATGTAGGAGCGCTGAGTCGCTGGTGAAAGGTTGCGCAGGCTCATGTCGTCAATCATACGACGACGCAGCGGGCTCACCGCTGCCGTGGCATCAGTCATGGGATGGTCTCCTGATAAAGAGTTGGTCGAGCAACCAAACCTTCTCATCAGGAGGCCATTCCGGCCAATACCAACGCCTCTCCCGCGTCAGCGGGTTAGTTCAATCCCCAGTCGATTCACATCAAACGCAAAGTGCTTTAGGATGCAAGGCTCTATACCCTTGTCTTTCAATGCTTATCTGAACCAGTCAAAGAAAGAGTCCTGACCCTATCGGAAGGGAATGCCTCCTTTCATCCCAAAATGCAACGAAACCACACTACCCGCCTCAATTCGGTTTTTTCTGACAAAGTCAGAAAAACAGCTTAACGTGAAGGGGATACTGCTTTTATCGTTAGCATAACGGGAAACCAACACAGTAATGGCTGGGTCATGACAGTTAAGGAACGTCTGAAAAACTCTGCACTTTTGGCCTGATCTGGTAGACTTCGAAGGGACGATGGAGGAGCCCAGCCGATGCCGAAACAACCTGCCATTCCCGGCCTGCGCGATGCGAT
>JBBKXP010000189.1:0-4193 GCA_037969545.1 Paracoccaceae bacterium
CAGATAGAACTCCATCTCGGTCGCGACAACCGGAGTCAGGCCCAGTTTGGCGAAGCCTTCGACGACGCGGGCCAACGCCTGACGCGGGTCGCCTTCGAACGGGCGACCGTCCTCGTGAAACATCCAGAGCGGCAGCAGGGCTGACGGCATTTTCAACCAGGGCATCGGCACATAACCACGCTCGGTCGGCATCAGTACGCCGTCGGGATCGCCGATTTCGAATACCAGCGGACTGTCCTCGACATCCTCGCCCCAGATATCAAGGTTGAGGACGGACAGCGGAAACCGCATCCCTTCCTCTTCCAGTTTCTTGCTGAAACGCACGGGCACGCGTTTGCCACGGGCCTGCCCATTCAAATCGGCAGCCCCGCAACGCACGTTGCGGATTTCAGGGTGGTCGTCCAGCCAGCTTGACATCATGCACCAAAAGCAAGGGCCGGGCCGGAATGAAGTGCGTATCGCGCAATTCTGGACCATGCCCTTGGCCCGATTTCATCCGATCAAACGTTGAATGAGAGGGTGTAGCAGCCTCTTGCCCGTATTGGGGGGCGTTTTGCCAGCCCCAATAATTTGATCATAAGTTGCTTACTACCGGATCAGGTTGGCCCGCAAGCGAATTTTTGCCCGCTCGTCTTGCGGCAGGTGCCGGTTCAGCCGCCGATTCACCAGCCCAAAGACAGTAATCACGCAGAGCGTCAGACAGATGAAGAATCCGGCAAGAATCGGATAGGGAACAAAGGGGTTGAACGTCTTGTCGGCAAAGTAATTGGCGTAATACAGCGCGTCGCCACGTTGCTGCGTCGCCGGAAAGCCGGAAAAGAACACCAGCGTCGTCGCATGGAACAGGAAGATCGCCTCGTTCGTATAGGCAGGCCAGGCCAGCCTTAGCATCGTCGGCCAGATCACCCGGCGAAACCGCGACCAGCCCGACATGCCATAGGCATCCGCCGCCTCGGTATCGCCCTTGGGGATCGACAGCAGGGCGCCGTAAAAAATCTCGGCGCTATAGGCGGCAGTGTTCAGGAACAGCACGACCAGCGCCCCCAGCCAGGCCGATGTGAAGGGGCTCATCGCCGGCCAGACGCCTTTCAGCGACAGGAACAGGAAATAGGCAAAGAAAAATTGGATGAACAGCGGCGAGCCGCGAAAGACAAAGATGAACCATTCGGCGGGTTTGCGAAAGAACGGGTTGCGCCCGGCCTTGGCCAGCGCCAGCGCGGTGGCCAGAAAAAAGCCGGAAAACAAGGCGACAATCCCGAAGTAGATGTTCCAGATCATCCCGGACCCGATCAGAACGACCTGCTGGCAGATGGTGAAATCTGTGCGCGGCAACAGCTTTGCCCCGATCCCCTGACTTCGCAGGCCGTAATCGATGAGGGTCTCGTAACAGCTCATGCTGCCGCCTTGCGCTGGCGTTCGCCGCCTGCCGTGGCCTGTCCGCGGGTCAGCCGGGCCATGATCCGGCCCAACACGACCTCGCTGACCTTGGTGAACATCAGATAGAACACCAGCAGCGCGAAGAAATACCACATCCGCCAGTCGCCGTGCGGATAGTCGGTGAATTGCGGAGTTTTGGTGCCACCCAGCTCGCGCGCCCAATAGACGATATCCTCGACCCCCAGCAGGAACAGCAACGGCGTCGCCTTGATTAGCACCATCCAGAGGTTGCTGAGACCCGGTAGGGCGAAAACCCACATCTGCGGCACAAGGATGCGCCAGAAGGTCTGGCGGTGCGACATGCCATAGGCCTCGCCCGTCTCGATCTGGTTGCGCGGAACCGCCCGCATCGCGCCGAACAGGACGTTGGCGGCAAAGGCCCCGAAAACGATGGCGAATGTCAGGACGGCCAGGAAAAAGCCGTAGGTTTCGTGCACCCATTGCGGCGCATTGCCCAGTGGCATTTTGGCGGCGGCGCAGACGATGAAATCGTTTCCCTGTCGCACCGGGCCGTCGGTTGCGGGGCACAGTGCCAGATGGCGCATGTATTCGATGCCTTGGTCCAGCGCGATGACAAAAAACAGGAAAAACGCGATGTCGGGCACGCCGCGCACCAGCGCAATATAGGCTTTGCCGAACCAGCGCAGCGGCGCGATGCGGCTGCGAGCGGCCGAAGCCCCACCAAACCCGAACAAAAGTGCTGTGGGTGCAGTGATCGCCAGCAGCAGCAGGACGGTACCGACGGCCCAATAGATCCCCATATGCTTGCCTGTGGTCAGGTAGCACGACAGCCAGGTCAGACCGTCCAGGGATTCTGGGTCAGCGCAATAGCTGAACATCGGAAAAGGGGCCCCCGAAGGGGCCCCGATCCGGTCTTAGTATTGGCCGATCTCTTCGCCGAACCACTTGACCAAAAGGGCGTTCAGCGAACCGTCTTCTTTCATCGACGTGATCGCTGCGTCGAACTTGTCGCGCATTTCGGTATCGCTTTGCCGCAAACCCATGCCGATGCCGCCGCCAAGCGCGACACCTTCGCCGACGAACATCAGTTCGCCATTCGAGGCAGCGACGATCGGCGCGAGGTAGTCGTAATCGGCGAAAACGGCGTCAGCCTCGCCGTTACGGACCGCTGCCAGCGTTTCGTCGGGTGTCGCGAATTCCAGCAGGTCGGCACCGCTTTCGGCCACGTAACCTGACTGGATCGTCGAGGTCTGGGCCGACACGGTGCCGGTCGTCACGTCAACGTCAGTCGAGGCGGCGACATAGGCCGATTCGGTCGGCGGATAATAATCTTGTGTAAAGCTGATGACTTCGGCGCGTTCCGGCGTGATCGACATGCCCGCGACGATGGTGTCGTAGTTGCCCGACACGAGGTTCGGAATGATGCTGTCCCATTCGTTTGTGACCCACTCGCAGGTCATTTCGGCGCGGGTACAGAGTTCGTCGCCCAACTCGCGCTCGAACCCGTCAACCTCGCCCGCGTCATTGATGAAGTTATACGGAGGATAGGCACCTTCGGTGCCCATGCGCACGGTGGTGTGGCTTTCGGCCAGCGCCATCGTGGCCGACATGGCCAGTGCGGCCGTCGTCAGGATCAGGTTTTTCATCGTTTTTCTCCCGTTAAATGATGAATGGTTATTCAGGCGGCGACACTCGCCGACAGAAATTGTTGCAGTCGTTGGGTCTTCGGGCTGCCGAACAGGGCATCGGGCGGCCCTTGTTCCTCGATCTTGCCGAGGTGCAGAAATATCGTGTGGTCGCTGACATCGGCGGCCAGCCGCATGTCGTGGGTAACGATCAGCATGGTGCGGCCTTCGGCGGCCAGATCCTTGATAACCTTGATGACCTCTTGTTCCAGCTCGGGATCAAGGGCGCTGGTCGGTTCGTCGAACAGCAACGCCTTGGGTTCCATACACAGCGCGCGGGCGATGGCAGCGCGTTGTTGCTGGCCGCCCGAAAGCTGTGCCGGATAAGCGTCACATTTGTCGCCGATCCCGACCTTGTCAAGATAACCACGTGCCGCCAGTTCGACCTCGGCGCGGGCGCGTTTCAGCACGATCAGCGGTGCCTCCATCACATTCTGCAGGATGGTCATGTGGGCCCAGAGGTTGAACTGCTGGAACACCATCGACAGATTAGTGCGGATGCGGATCATCTGGGCATGATCGGCGGGATGGCGATGCAGGCCTTCGCCCTTCCATTTGACGGGTTCGCCGCAGAACACCACATCGCCCTGCTGACTGTCCTCAAGAAGATTGGCGCAGCGCAGCAGCGTCGATTTACCCGACCCCGACGACCCGATCAGTGACACCACATGACCCGCCGGGGCGACGACATCGACACCCTTCAATACCTCCAATGCCCCGTAGGACTTGTGCAGGTCGCGGATTTCGATGACGGGTTCGGCAACGGTCACTGTTGGAATTTATCCCTGTTTGACGATGGAGTAGGGCGCAAAACCGGGACTAATGCAACGCCCTTGATGACGAATTGTGAGGATCAACCCGCCAAAACGCACAGAATTGACTGCTATTTCGGCAGTCATGCGGGCCGATCGGGCAATGCAATATCATAGGCCGTTTCGGGCAGCGGGACGATGCCGCGCAGGCCGAGCAAGTCGCGGTCGCGTTGCGGCAAGGCGGCGATAGCGGCGCCAATCGCGCCACGATAGGCAACCGGATCGCGGCCCTTTGCGGTGATGAACGTCATACCCGGCGACGCGACGGTCTGGCCGATGACCCGGACCCGCGCGGCAT
>JBBKXP010000190.1:0-3034 GCA_037969545.1 Paracoccaceae bacterium
GGCTTGCGAGTAGAATGAAAAAGGATTTTCTAGCGACCTCTCCAAAATCGGGGAGGGGCAGGCTTTCGGCCCCTAGCTGTCATTCACTCATCGATCTGATGCCGCGCCGCAGCTTTCGCATTGCTGCCGTTCATTTATCCGCAGCTTTGGAAAAGAGCCGATGACGGCAGGTTCGCCGATGGGTTCAAACGGCGTGACCCTGTCGTTATGACTCCGCCAAGATATCAGTATTCTTTGCTTGCTCACGCAGCACGAATTTCTGGATTTTCCCCGTCGAGGTTCTGGGAATGGCTGTGAAAACGAAGCGACCCGGAACTTTATACGCAGCAAGTTCCTTGCGGCACCACTCTTTTAACATTGCCGCATCGGCTTGCTGGCCCGAGGCCAATTCAATAAAGGCGCAAGGGGTTTCGCCCCATTTGTCGTGGGGCATGGCGACAACTGCTGCCACCGCCACCGCCGGGTGGCGATACAGCGCCTCTTCGACCTCGATTGACGAGATATTCTCGCCCCCTGAGATGATCACATCCTTGGAACGATCCTTGAGCTGGATATAGCCGTCGGGATGGCGCACGCCCAGATCGCCAGAGTGGAACCAGCCACCGGCAAACGCCTCTTGGGTGGATTTGGGATTGCGGAAATAGCCCTTCATCACCACGTTGCCGCGAAACATGACCTCGCCCATGGTTTTACCATCGCGGGGCACTGGCACCATGGTTTCAGGGTCCAGCACGTCCAGCCCTTCGAGCGGCAGATAGCGCACACCTTGGCGGGATTTCAACGCGGCTTGTTTATCGGCGGGCAGATCGGACCAATCCTGATGCCAGTCATTCACAACCGCCGGGCCATAGGTCTCGGTCAGGCCATAAAGGTGGGTCACATCAAAGCCTGCAGTTTTCATATACGCCAGCAGCTTTTCCGGTGGCGGAGCGGCAGCGGTGAAGAATTGCACGGTGCGGTCAAGGTCGCGTTTGATGGCGTCCGGGGCGGAAATCATCAGCGACATGACGATGGGCGCGCCGCACAGGTGGGTCACGCCTTCATCGGCCAATGCGTTCCAGATTGGCTCAGCGCGTACCTGACGCAGGCAGACATGGGTGCCGATAATGGCCGACAGTGTCCAGGGAAAGCACCAGCCGTTGCAGTGAAACATCGGCAGGGTCCAGAGATAGACCGCGTGTTTTTGCATGGAGGTGGTCAGCGCGTTGCCCTGTGCCAAGAGGTAGGCGCCGCGATGATGCGAGACGACACCTTTAGGATCACCGGTGGTGCCAGATGTGTAGTTAATCGAGATGGCGTCCCATTCATCCTCTGGCATGGGCCAAGCAAAGTCAGCATCGCCTTGCGCGACAAACGCCTCGTAATCGGGGCCGTCAAACGTCGTCTGCGCGCCGTCAAATTCAGGATCGTCATATTGGATCACCAAAGGCGCGAGTTGGGCCAGTGTCAGCGCCTCTTGCAGCAGCGGCATGAACTCCCGATCGACAATGACGATCTTGGACATGGCATGGTCCAGCTGAAAGGAGATAATCGCCGGATCCAGACGGGTGTTGATCGAATGCAGCACGCCGCCGCACATGGGCACGCCATAGTGGCATTCCAGCATGGCGGGCGTGTTGGCCAGTAAGGCCGAGACCGTGTCCCCCCGCCCAGTGCCCTGCGCCGTCAGCGCAGAGGCCAATTGCCGGGAACGGGCGTAGAAATCGGCGTAGCAGCGGCGCAGCCCCCCGTGAACCATGGCGATATGATCGGGAAACACGCTGGCCGCGCGTTCCAGAAACGTCAGCGGTGTCATCGGCTGATGATTAGCCGGATTGCGGTCCAGATCGGTATTGTATGGGTTCATAGTCATCACGCGTCCTGCCATTGGGGGGCGCGTTTTTCTATAAAGGCACCGATACCTTCTTGGGCGTCACGCGCCAACATGTTTTCGACCATCACGCCAGAGGCATAGTCATAGGCCTGGGCAAGCGGCATTTCGCGTTGGGCGTAATAGGCGCGTTTGCCTGTCGCCAGTGTCATGCTGGATTTCGACGCGATCTTGCGCGCCATTTCAAGCGTTGCGGCTTGCAGATCAACAGCCGCGACAGCACGGTTGATCAACCCCATTTCGGCGGCACGGGCAGCAGATGTCATGTCGCCTGTCAGCAGCATTTCCATGGCATGTTTATTGCTGACGCTGCGCGACAGGGCCACCATCGGGGTCGAGCAGAAAAGCCCGATGTGAACGCCCGGCGTGCTGAACTGTGCGGTGTCAGCGGCAATGGCTAGATCGCAGCTGGCGACCAATTGGCAGCCTGCGGCGGTGGCCACGCCGGTAACCTCGGCAATCACCGGTTTGGGGCAATTCACGATCCCCTGCATCACGCCGGAACACTTGGCCATGACTTTTGCGAAATAGGCCTTGCCGCCATCATCGCCCGCGCGCTCGGCTGTCATTTCCTTTAGGTCGTGACCGGCACAAAACGCCGGGCCGTTGGCGGCAAGGATAATCACCCGTACCGCCGGATCAACACCCTCTGCGTCAAAGGCTTCGCGCAATTGGGTCAGCATCGCTTCGGACAGAGCATTGCGGCGACCCGTGTCATTCAGGGTCAGGCGCAGAATGCCGTCTTCGCTCAAGTCGCGCAACAAAATGTCGGCGTTTGCCATGGCGTGGGTTCCTTTTGTCTCGCTTATTTGACGTTGATTTCAACGCTGTCGGCTAATGTGTTGGCGATAAAACAATAGCGATGGGCGCGGTCGTGCATTTGGGCCAGTTTGGCCTCATCCACGGAAAATCCCGTATCAAAACGCACGACCGGGTTCAGATCAATCCGTGTCACTGACATTTGGCCCTTGGCGTTCTTGCCCAGATGCGCCTCGGCATAGTCGTGATAGCTGGCTACCGGCCAGCCAGCTTTGGCTGCTAGCGCCAGAAACGTCATCATGTGGCAACTGGACAGGGCCGATGCCAGCGCCTGTTCGGGGTTGGTGTTTTCGGGTTTGCCGCCCCAATCCGGGGCGGCGTCGACCTGAACCTCGTAACTGTTGT
>JBBKXP010000191.1:0-8092 GCA_037969545.1 Paracoccaceae bacterium
TATCAATATTACGACATCGCGCTGGAACTGGTCGAACAGGGCGGCGTGCGCACGCAGATCATGCATCTGGATTATGTCTATTCATCAACGTGCCCTTGTTCGCTGGAATTGTCCGAACATGCCCGGCAATTTCGTGGCCAGCTGGCGACGCCGCATTCGCAGCGGTCGGTTGCGCGGATTTCGGTGGCGCTGGATGGATCGCGCAAATGCCTGTGGTTCGAGGATCTAATCGAGATGGCACGCGCCGCAGTGCCGACAGAAACGCAGGTCATGGTCAAGCGCGAGGATGAACAGGCTTTTGCCGAACTGAACGCCGCCAACCCGATCTTTGTCGAGGACGCCGCCCGCCTGTTCTGCGCCGCCTTGCAAAAAGACCCGCGGATCGGGGATTTCCGGGTGGTCGCAAGCCATCAGGAAAGCCTGCACAGCCACGATGCCGTGTCGGTCCTTACAGAGGGACCGCTTTTTGCCAGCGCCAGTCTCGACCCAAAGCTTTTCAACACCTTGTTTCATATCGGCTAGCGCCGGGTCGGCGGGTCGAATGGTTGAGGTTTTTGCGCGGGCGCTGACAGGTTTGAGTGCCGCCGGCATGGCGGTCCCTTGACACCCTGACGTGGTCCAGCCAACCCTGCGGCCATGCTGGACCTGCGACCCGTCACTTATGTTATCGGCCTGCTGGTCGCGGTCCTTGGGGCGACGATGTTCGCGCCGATGCTGTTTGATCTGATCGAAGGCGATCCAGAGTGGAAGACGTTCCTGCAGGCCGGCGTCGTCACCATGATGACCGGCATTTTCGTGGCTTTGGCAAGTGCGAACGGCGTGACCAAGGGGATCAACATCCGACTTGCGTTTTTGCTGACGACCGGCGTCTGGGTCGCCTTGCCGGTGTTTGGTGCAATCCCCTTCATGATCTGCGAAACCAAACTGACGCTGGTCGATGCGGTCTTCGAGGCGATGTCAGGGATGACGACCACTGGGGCAACCGTCATCGAAGGTCTGGAAACCCATTCGATGGGAATCCTGCTGTGGCGCGGCATCCTGCAGTGGCTGGGCGGTCTGGGGATCGTCATCGTCGCGATGATTTTCCTGCCGGTGATGAAGGTCGGGGGGATGCAGTTTTTCCAGTCCGAAGGCTTTGACACATCGGGCAAGGCGCTGCCGCGGGCGCTGGACATCGCCAAGGGCCTGCTGGTCATCTACATCGTCCTGACGGTCTTTTGCGGGTTGGCCTATTTTTTTGCGGGGATGGATCCGTTCGATGCGACCGTGCACGCCTTCACCACTGTGGCGACGGGCGGGTTTTCCACTTCGGATGCATCGTTCGGGGCTTTCCCCGGGGGGCCGCAGTATGTCGGTGCCCTGTTCATGTTTCTGGCCTCGGTGCCGTTCATCCGGTTGATGCAAGCCATGCGGGGTGACATCAAACCGTTCTTTCGGGATAGCCAACTGCGCACTTATCTGCTGTGGACCGCCTATGCTGTCGCCCTGATCGTCGTCTATCGGACAAGTCTGCTGGGCGGGTTTTCCGAAGCCATGTTCCGCGAGACGCTGTTCAACACCGTGTCGGTCTTTTCCGGCACCGGCTATGTCGATGGCGATATGTTGTCGTGGGGATCGTTTCCTTTTGCGATCCTGTTTTGTGTCGGCGCGATCGGCGGTTGTTCGGGGTCGACAGGTTGCTCGATCAAGGTTTTTCGCTATCAAATCTTGTTACGTGCGATGTCGACACAGATTCGCAAGATGTACAGCCCCAGCCGGGTGGTGCCGGTCCGGTTCGAAGGCCGCACTGTTTCGAAATCCGTCCTGGATTCGATCATCTTGCTGTTTTCCTGCTTTATCCTCAGCTTTGGTGTCTTGATTGTTCTGCTCAGCATGACGGGGATCACGTTCATGTCGGCAGTCACCGCCGCCTGGACATCGATTTTCAACATCGGACCCATATTCGGTGCCGAGGTGCCGCTTTCGGGAGCGATTCACGGGTTTCCGACCAGTGCCAAATGGATGATGGTTTTTGGCATGCTGATTGGACGTCTCGAGATCGTTTCGGTCTTCGTGCTGTTCCTGCCCCGGTTCTGGAGGTCTTGACGATGCAGCGCAAATTGGGTGCGCAAATCTCGCACATGCTGAAGGATCGCGGGGTCGAGGTGATCTTTGGCATCCCCGGCGTGCACAATCAGGAAATGTATCGCGGGATCGAGGAATCCGGGCTGCGGCACGTGCTGGCCCGGCACGAACAGGGCTGCGGATTCATGGCCGACGGCTATGCCCGCGCCACAGGGCGGCCCGGCGTGTGCTACGTCATTACCGGGCCGGGGGTCTGCAACATCATGACGCCGATGGGGCAGGCCTATTCGGATTCGGTGCCGATGCTAGTGATCTCGTCGTGTCTGGACGATCTGGTCGTGAGGCGCGGCCAGTTGCATCAGATGCTGGATCAGGAAACTGCGGCCGGTTGTGTCACCGATTGGTCCGAAACGGCCACGGATGCGGTCGCGGCGTATCATCTGATCGACCAGGCGTTGGCCGAATTCATCTTGTCGCGGCCGCGGCCCAAACACATTCAGGTTGCGATCCGGGCACTGGAGAGTCCGGCCGACGCGGTGCCCGCCAACCGGGCGGTGACGCCGACCCGCTATCGCCCGGATACTGCGCCCATTGCGGCGTCTCTGGCCGCGGCAAAACGCCCGATCCTGATCTTCGGTGGAGGTGCTGTGTCAGGTTGGCAGGCGGCCCGCGATCTCACCGCCCGCAGCGGTGCCGCCAGTTTTACGACTTATGCGGGGCGCGGCATCATCGCCGATGACGCGCCGCTGCATTTCGGGGCGATGCTGCCGCGTCCATTCAGCGCCGACATTCTGGGGCGGGCCGATCTGGTAATTGCATTTGGCACCATGCTGGCCGAAGTCGACTTGTGGCGCGATGTGCTTGGCCACCAATGCCCCCTCGTCCGTGTTGATATCGACCCCGAGGTCCTGATCGACCGGCACAACCCCGAGATTGCGTTGCTTGCCGATGCCGGGCCGGTGATGGCGGCGCTGGCCAAGGTCGCGACGTCGCCTGCGACAGGTTGGCTGGCAACGGATGTGACTGCGGCGCGGGCCCGATTGAGGGCCGAGGTAGACGCCGAATACCCTGGCATCATTCGGGTGGCCGATGCCCTGCGCGCCTGTTTGCCCGCTGACACCATGATTTATTCCGACATGACCCAGTTCGCCTATGTGGCAAAAGAAGTTTGGCCGATGGATCGGCCCGGTCACTGGCACCATCCGACTGGATTCGGGACGCTCGGCTATGCCCTGCCAGCGGCTATCGGCGGCGCGGTGGGGCGGCCCGGCAAGCCGACCATTGCCATCGCAGGCGACTATGGGTTTCAATACACCATTCAGGAACTCGCCACCGCCGTCGAACTGGGCCTGCCACTGCCGATCATTCTGTGGGACAACGGCAAGCTTGGCGCGATCGAAGACAGCATGGTCGCCGCCCAGATCGCGCCGAACGCGGTGGTGCAGCGCAACCCGGATTTTGTCCTGTTGGCGCAGGCCTATGGCGCGGCGTCGGCGGCACCAAAGACACTGGCCGAGATGCAGGATGCGGTGCGGGCGGCGTTGCAGGCGGACCGGCCGACCTTAATTCACGTCAGATCGGATATTGCCGGATAAACGATTTCCGCGTGGAAATCGGCGCGGAGAACGCGTGTTTTCCGCTTTTTGAATCGGGGCTTCACCGGACAACGGGCACGGCCGCGATTGGTCGAGGGCCAATCTCTTTCCCGCGCTCGTCGGAACGCGCGTGGCGCGTTCTGACGGTCACCAGCAACTGACCAGCACGGTCACATCCGAAGCCAGCGCCGCAAGCGTTTCCGGCGGCATGAAAGCCATCGAATCCGTTGTTGTGACGCCGATCCCTTCGCCTGACAGGGTTGCGATAATCGCCTCGGCATCGACGGTAAAGCTGACTTCAGGTGGAAGCACCTGCCCGTTGATCGGAGCGCGGGGCAGCAACATGCCCAGTACCGCGCCGCCGTTGTCGAACACCGGGCCCCCGGCATCGCCAGGCTGCATGGTCAGCGACAATCGCTTGATCTCGGTCTCGCCGTTCAGTCCGCGGATGTCGGCCAGCTTGCCAAAGGTGACCGACGGGGTCACCAGCACCTCGCCATAAGGGTAGCCGCCGACTGCCACCTCGGCCATGATCCGCGGAATGCTGGTTTGGAAGACCGCGACGCCAATGGGCGACAGGCTGTCGGTCGGGCGCAAGACCGCGATGCCAAGGGCGGCATCCTGAAAGACGACAGTCGCGTCGTGGGCGGCGTCAAGGCTGATGCGGTCGCAGTCTTTCACGACTTCGGCGGTGGTCAGGACGGTGCCTTTCTGATCGATGTAGAACCCGGATCGCGACAGGCGCGGCTTGCGGACCTCGAGGCCTGAAACCAGGTCGATCGCCTGATCTTCGCCCGGTGCGGCGGTGCCAGGGTCAAGGACGCCGCCGAGTCGGGCAAAGCTGGCCTGCATGTTGGCCAGCAGGCGGGTCCGGCGTTCTTCGTCACCAGCCGGCCAGACAAGCGTAAAGCCCTTGATCCGGCCATTATCCAGTGCGGCGTAAGTATAGGAATGGATCGTCGCACTGATCCCTTCGATTTCAAACGATGTTTCGCGCCGCTGGCGTGGCCCGTCGGGCGGAACGATTTCCAGGGTCTGCATGATCTCATAAAGACCGAACAGGCGGTTCTGGTCGCCTTCCTGCGAGATCAGCAGGACCGTTGCGGGAATGTCATCGCTGGCGTCGTAACGGGCAAACGGCGGGTCGTAACGGGCAAACTGCACGACTCCGGTCGGGATCTGCATCTCGATCCCGGCGGCGGCGTCGCGGACCAGTTGCAGGTTCAGCCCGTTCAGAACGGCATTGTAGGCGGCCAGCAGGTCGGCCCGCTGACGGGTCGTCAGGATGCCCGTGGGCAGGTAGTTGTTGGCAATCTGCCACCGTTCCATCGACGCCCTTGTGCCACGGCCAAAGGCGCCGTCAATGGCACCGTCATAATATCCGGCCCATTGCAGCATGGACTGCAGGGCCTCGCGTTCAGGGCGCGAGAGGAAGGCCTCGGCGGCGCGTGCCTGGGCCGGGGATTCATCTGCCGCAATGATCGGATCGGGAACCAAATCCGTCTGTGGCAGTGGGGTAACCAGTTCGACGGCGGGTGGCACCACGATGCCCTGTGGCAGCGGTTGCGCAGTTGTCTGCGCCCCGATGCCGATCGGCCAGAACTGCTGGCGGAACGGTGCACCGTCGGTGATAAAGCTGTCTGACGGAATTGCACGCGTACTGCGCAGATTACGCAGCAGGGCTTCGGCATCGGCGGGGGCGTAGGGGCCGATCACGATGCCATACCAGCGGGTGCCAAGCGAATAGCCTGCGACATCGTCGAATTGCGCGGCATAGGCGCGGACCCGAGTCTGCGCCTCGCCCAGCGTGCGCTGCGCCTCAAGCTGGACCCAGACCGCATCCTGTGCCCAGACCGCACCAGCCATCAGAATACTGAAAATACATGCCGCAATCGTCCGTATCATCGTCACACCGCAACCCTGTCTCTTTTTGTCGGTCCCCTTCGCGTCGCAAGACCTAACAGACCGCAAAGTCTGTGCAGCATGTTTCTGCATCTGTTCGCGCAGAATTAAGCAACCGTGTCCCGATTGACCCTCGCCCCACCCCGCCGTATGCAGCGCCAACCAGTCCGGATGCGTAAAATGGCCGAAAAACCGCGATCGTTTCAAGAGATCATCCTGCGCCTTCAGGCCTATTGGGCGGCGCGGGGTTGCGCCATTTTGCAACCCTACGACTTGGAAGTCGGGGCGGGCACGTTTCACCCGGCCACAACGCTGAGATCGCTGGGAACGCGCCACTGGGCCGCCGCATACGTGCAGCCCTCGCGCCGCCCGACAGATGGGCGATACGGCGAAAACCCGAACCGGTTGCAGCACTATTACCAGTTTCAAGTCATCATCAAACCGTCGCCGCCTGATCTGCAGGATCTGTATCTGGGGTCGCTGGCTGCCATCGGGATCGACGCCACCCTGCACGATATCCGGTTCGTCGAAGATGATTGGGAATCGCCGACTCTGGGCGCCTGGGGGCTGGGGTGGGAGGTCTGGTGCGATGGCATGGAAGTCAGCCAGTTCACCTATTTCCAGCAGGTCGGTGGTCACGACTGCGCCCCGGTTTCGGGCGAACTGACCTACGGGCTGGAACGGCTGGCGATGTATGTTCTGGGTGTCGATCATGTCATGGACATGCCCTTCAACGATCCGCAGTCGCCAATTGCACTGACCTACGGCGACATCTTCCGGCAGACCGAGGAAGAGTATTCGCGCCACAACTTCGACGGTGCGGATACGGCCAAGCTGTTGCGACATTTTGAGGATGCCGAGGCGGAATGCCAGCGTTTGCTGGGTTTTGATGCGAACGATCCTAGCACGGGCAAGCGTATCGTCATGGTGCATCCCGCCTATGACCAGTGCATCAAGGCCAGCCATCTGTTCAACTTGCTGGACGCGCGCGGGGTAATTTCAGTTACCGAACGGCAGGCCTACATCGGGCGGGTGCGGGCATTGGCCAAGGTCTGCGCCGATGCTTTTGTGAAAACAGACGCGGGCGGGGTCGCGGCGTGAACGGACGGATTGCAGTAATCATGATTGGCGTATCGGGACTGATTGCCGGGGTTTTGATGTATTACCTGCAGGTCTATGCCTACTATTCCGAGGTTTCGGCCGAGGAGGTTGGCGGCGTGCAACTTGTGTCCGTCTTTTCAGGCGAACCCGAGCCGATTTTGTTCGAAAACTTCAAGGCGATCGACAGCGATAGTTCACCGTTGCGGTTCCGTGCCTGTTTCACAACGCCGCTGTCCGTGGCGATGCTGACCGAAACCTATGTGATCGACGACGACGCCGTGCCCCTCACGACGCCCGGCTGGTTCGATTGCTTCGACGCGCAAGCCATTGGTGATGCACTGGAATCCGGCGAGGCGGTGGCGTTTCTGGCGCGGAAGGATATCCACTATGGGTTCGACCGTGTCGCGGCGATCTTTCCCGATGGCCGTGGCTATGTCTGGCAGCAGATCAACGCCTGCGGGGCCGAAGTATTCGACGGCAACCCGGTGCCGGAAGGCTGCCCGCCGATGCCGGAGGTGGCGAACTGATGGACCTGCTGATCGAGCTTTTCTCGGAAGAAATCCCGGCCCGGATGCAGGGCCGCGCGGCGGAAGACCTGCGCCGTCTGGTGACGGATGGACTGGTCGAGGCGGGGCTGACCTATGGTGGTGCTGCGGCGTTTTCGACGCCCCGGCGGCTGGCCCTGTCGGTTGACGGATTGCCGGCGGCAAGCAAGGCGGTGCGCGAGGAACGCAAGGGGCCGGCGGTATCGGCGCAGGATCAGGCCGTCGAAGGATTCCTGCGGTCGACCGGCTTGACGCGGGATCAACTCGAGGTACGCGACGACAAGAAAGGGCAGGTCTATTTCGCCGTTGTTGAACGTCCGGGGCGGCAGGCGGCAGACATCGTCGCCAAGATTCTGGAACAAACGATTCGGAATTTTCCGTGGCCCAAGGCGATGCGTTGGGGGACGGGGTCGTTGCGTTGGATCCGGCCGTTGCAGTCGATCATCTGCCTGCTGAGCGACGAAGCCGGTGCAACGGTCGTGCCGCTGACCGTCGACGGGATCGTCGCGGGCGATGTGACGCGCGGCCACCGGTTCATGGGCGGCGCAGACTTTTCTGTCACGTCCTTCGCGGATTACGAGGCAAAGCTCAAGCGGGCGCGGGTCGTTCTGCGGGCCGAGGAACGCGGCCATGCGATCTGGCAAGATGCGACCAATCAGGCCTTTGCGCTGGGGTTGGAAGTGGTCGAAGACAAGGCACTGCTGGCCGAGGTGGCGGGGCTGGTCGAATGGCCCGTGGTGTTACTGGGCAAGATCGAGAAGGATTTTCTGGGGCTACCGCCCGAGGTCTTGCAGACCTCGATGCGCGAGCATCAAAAGTTTTTCAGCGTACGCGACCCGAAGTCGGAGCAGATTGTCCGCTTTGTGACCGTCGCCAATATCGAAA
>JBBKXP010000192.1:0-5788 GCA_037969545.1 Paracoccaceae bacterium
GCCCTGACCCGGCGCATGGGCCAGATCGAAAGGAAGGGGATCGAGGTCAATTCGCTCCTCATCTCCCGCGACCAAAAATCCGTCTATCTGAACAATTTCGAATTCAAGCTGACCGAGGCCGCGATTGTAACCCTGTCGGTGCTGGCCGAGGCCCGGATGGATGACGAAGTGTTGTCAGGCGCCGAGATTGAAGGCGTCATATCGGGCCGCCCCGCGTCAGATTGTGACGAGGCCGCCGGGGCGACCCGGATCAAGCGATTGCGCGATACCTTGGGGAACCAGATGGTCAGCGAACTGCTGGTCAAGAATATTGCCCGCAAAGGCTACATGCTGGCCATCGACAAGGACGTGATCCGCATGGTCTAGGGTCTAAAGGTTCAGGAAATACGGATCGACCCGCCGCCAGAAATGCAGCAGGTCATGGCCGGTCGCAGGGGCCCGGCCCAGCGCCTCGATCGCCAGAATATCCGCGGCAACCAGTGCCGACAGTTTGTAGCCCCAGGCCGGCGAACCGGCCGGATCGGTATTCAGCGACACGTCTTCGACGTGCGATGCCGCCGAGGTCAGTGCGAAACAGATCATCAGCGCCTTTTCGTTTGGCCAGCGCAGGGCCAATGCGCGCACCAGTCCACCGATCATCCGGCGGTCGCCGCTGGCCAACCCTTTGACCGCATGCGCGACCATCAGATCCAGAACCGCCTGATCCATACCTCAAACCTAAACCACCCACTCGCGGCGACGATACCGCACAGGTGGGCTACAAGGTAGATATTAACGAAACTTACGGAAATGACAGCGCCACTCGCCGCGCCACCGCTTTTGGTTCACCGTCTTTGGCAGGCACAAGAGAATATTGCAGATTGGTGACCCCGGATGGATTCGAACCATCGACCTGCCGCTTAGGAGGCGGCCGCTCTATCCCCTGAGCTACGAGGCCCACCGTCGCCCTCATGCCCGCCTTTGGCGCTTGCGTCAACGTGGCCAAGCCCTTGGACATCGCCAATGGTTGCCGTTAACTATAACGCATCGGCCAAATTCGGGACCAGACATCGTGACCCAACCGCCAAGACGCCCCCTGACGCTGCGCGACGTTTCCGAAGCCTCGGGAGTCAGTGAAATGACCGTTAGCCGGGTCTTGCGCGGCAAGGGCGACGTCAGCGAAGCCACCCGGACCAAGGTGCAGGACACCGCCAAACGGCTGGGCTATGTCCCCAACAAGATCGCCGGGGCGCTGGCCTCGAGCCGGGTCAATCTGGTCGCCGTGATCATCCCGTCGTTGGGCAACATGGTCTTCCCCGAGGTTCTGTCGGGCATATCCGATGTCCTTGGCGGGACTGCACTGCAACCGGTTGTCGGCGTCACCGATTACCTGCCCGAGAAAGAGGAAAAGGTCCTGTTTGAGATGCTGTCCTGGCGTCCGTCCGGTATCATCATCGCCGGGCTGGAACATTCTGAAGCGTCCCGAGCGATGCTGCGTCAGGCCGATTGCCCGGTGGTCGAGATCATGGACGTCGACGGCGAACCGATCGACGCCTGTGTCGGTATCAGCCACCGCCGCGCGGGTCGCAAGATGGCCGAGGCGATCATTTCAGCGGGGTACAAGCGCATCGGGTTCATGGGCACCAAGATGCCGCTGGACCACCGCGCCCGCAAACGGTTCGAAGGCTTTACCCGGACTCTTGCAAAGGCCGGGATCGAGATTGCGGATCAGGAATTCTATTCCGGCGGATCAGCCCTCGCCAAGGGCCGCGAAATGACCAGCGCCATGTTGAAACGCACGCCAGATCTGGATTTTCTGTATTTTTCCAATGATATGATCGGTGCCGGCGGGCTGCTTTGGTTGCTGGAAAAGGGCGTCGACGTGCCCGGCAAGATCGGGTTGGCCGGATTCAACGGGGTCGAGCTTCTTGACGGTCTGCCCCGCCGGTTGGCGACGATGGACGCCTGCCGCCGCGAAATTGGCGAAACCGCCGCCCGCATTATCGCCGACCGCAACGCCGATCCGTCAGCGCCCGGCGGCGAATTGGTCGAACTGTCGCCGATCCTGCAAACCGGCGATACGCTGCGCCCCTGATCCTCTTCCGGAGAAACAAGATGAAAGTCGGCTTTATCGGCCTTGGCAATGTCGGTGCAAAACTCGCCGGATCGCTGCTGCGTAATGGCTACGACCTGACCGTGCGCGACCTTGACCCTGCTCTGTCGCAACCCTTTCTGGACAAGGGCGCGCACTGGGCCGACAGCCCCCGCGCGATGGCACAGGCCTGCGATCTGGTCATCACCTGCCTGCCCTCGCCCGCCGCCTGCGCTGCTGTGATGGAGGATGACGATGGCATCCTTGCGGGCCTGACGGCAGGCAAGATTTGGGCCGAAATGTCGACCACCGACGAAGCCCTGGTCAAACGGCTTGCCGATCTGGTCCGCGCCAAAGGGGCAGCGCCCATCGAATGCCCGGTCTCGGGCGGCTGCCACCGGGCGGCCACCGGCAATATCTCGATCTTTGCAGGCTGCGACCGGGACACGTTTGAACGGATGCTGCCGCTGCTGACGACACTGGGACGGCGGGTGTTGCACACCGGCGACATCGGGTCTGCCTCGATGCTCAAGGTGATGACCAACTATCTGGCCACCGCCAACCTGCTCACCCTGTGCGAGGCCTTCGTGACGATGAAAGCTGCCGGCATGGACATGGCGACAACCTACAAGGCGATCGAGATTTCGTCGGGCACGTCCTTTGTCGCCGAAACCGAAGGTCAGGTGATCCTGAACGGCAGCCGCGACATCTCGTTCACGATGGACCTTGTGCTGAAAGATATCGGGCTGTTCCACAAACTGGCCGAACAGCATGACATCCCGCTGGAAATCAGCCCGCTGATGATTCGGATCTTCAAGGATGGTCAGACCCGTTATGGTGCCCGTGCCCAGTCCGACGACATTATTCGCCGGCTCGAGGATGCGACGGGCCTGTCGATTCTGGCGGACGGCTTCCCGGCGGAAATGGTCGACGACGAGCCCGAGGAACCGGGGTATGAAGTGACTGTGCCAGGACGTGAGCAGAGGTCCTAGACCCCCGGATGCGCCGCGACAAAGGCCGGATGCGCCACACAGGCCGCCTTGACCCGGGCAATTCGCCCGCATCCGGCATAATCCACCCCCCAGCGGTCGGCGTTATACAGTTGCGGGATCAGGCACAGGTCGGCCAGCGACAGAGTGTCGCCGGTGCAATAGGGGTCTTGATCAAACCCGCCCATCAGCGCCTCGAATGCCGCCAACCCCGGAGCGATGAAATTCCGCATCCAGTCGGTTCGCGCCGGATCCTGCCCGCCGGTCGCATGCACAACCACCGACAGGTTGCAGACCGGATGCACGTCGACGGCCAGCGCATAGGCCAGGGCCCGCACCCGCGCCCGCGCCAAAGGATCAACCGGCAAAAGTCCCAACGACCGGGTTTCGTCCAGATATTCGAGAATCGCCAGTGATTGGGTCAGTCGCCGCCCGTCGATGTCCAGCACCGGAACAAGCCCCTGCGGATTGCGCGCCAGATGCGCCGCCGATTTGTGGTCGCGGTTCAGCAGATTGACCGGCACTGTGTCAAACGCCAGCCCGGCCAGATGCAGCGCGATCCGCACCCGGTAGCTGGCGCTGGATCGGGCGTAGTCATACAGCGTGATTGACGTCATGTCGGACCTCGAAAATGCCTGCACAAGACCCCGGCGATAGCGGGAGCCGGCCAGCATCACACTAGCACGAATTCGGGAAAAAGTGGTGAGCCGGTCGGGATCCGAACCCGAGACCTACTGATTAAAAGTCAGTTGCTCTACCAACTGAGCTACCGGCCCACGCGGCGCTCTATTTAGAAAGGCCACTCCGCAGGGTCAACCCCACAAATGTGCGGCCTCTGGATTCATCCCATGCCTTTGTCTATATGCCGCGACATGCGCAAGGAACCGGATACGGGCCTGCCGTTCGCCAAGATGCACGGCCTGGGCAACGACTTTGTCGTGATTGACGAACGGGAAGGAGCCCCGCGCGTCGATGCCGCCCTTGCACGGGCGATGGCCGACCGGCATCGCGGCATCGGTTTCGACCAGTTGGCGGTGCTGTCGGACCGGCCCGGATCGGACGTGCATTTGACATTCTGGAACGCCGACGGGTCGCAGTCGGCGGCCTGCGGCAATGCCACCCGCTGCATCGCCCGTCATCTGATGCAGGTCACCGGGCGCGACCGGCTGACCATCACCACCGACCGCGGCACGCTGTTGGCACGCGACGCCGGCAACGGCCTCACGGCGGTCAAT
Source organism: Paracoccaceae bacterium (assembly GCA_037969545.1). GTDB lineage: Bacteria > Pseudomonadota > Alphaproteobacteria > Rhodobacterales > Rhodobacteraceae > JBBKXP01. The sequence continues at coordinate 4,296 of JBBKXP010000192.1, forward strand.
ATGGGGCAGCCGCAGCTTGACTGGGCCGAGATTCCGTTGGCGCATGAAATCGACACGCTGGAACTGCCTATCGACGGTAAACCAACTGCGACCGGCATGGGTAATCCGCACTGCACATTCTTCGTTGATAATGCCGAGGCTGTCGACCTTGCCACTCTTGGCGCCAAATACGAAAACCATCCACTCTATCCCCAACGCACAAACGTCCAGTTCGTCAGCGTCGTCGGCCCCGACCGCTTGCGCATGCGCGTCTGGGAACGCGGCGTCGGGGTCACGCTCGCCTCCGGCTCCTCCTCTTGCGCGGTTGCTGTAGCGGCAAACCGGCGCGGGCTGACCGGGCGAACCGTCACGATCACCCTCGACGGCGGTGATATTGCGGTGGACTGGCGCGACGATGGGGTCTGGATGACCGGACCCACCGCGCATGTCTTCGACGGGGTCTGGCACCGATGAACGCCCCCGAATTTAAGAAACCGGTATTCTCGACCCACGGCTGCCGCCTGAACGCCTACGAAACCGAGGCGATGAAGGAGCTCGCCATCGCGGCTGGCCTTGAAAACACCGTCATCGTCAACACCTGCGCGGTGACAGCCGAGGCCGTGCGCAAGGCCCGTCAGGACATCCGCAAACTGCGCCGCGACAACCCCGGAGCGAGGATGATCGTCACCGGCTGCGCCGCCCAGACTGAACCCGATACGTTTGCGCAGATGCCCGAGGTCGACGTGGTCATCGGCAACACCGAAAAAATGTCGCCCGCGACATGGACCGGCCTGATCGGCACCACGGAACCTGTGCAGGTCAACGACATCATGTCGGTGACTGAAACTGCCGGCCATCTGATCGATGGCTTCGGGCGGCACCGCGCCTATGTGCAGGTCCAGAACGGTTGCGATCACCGCTGCACCTTCTGCATCATCCCCTAGGGCCGGGGCAATTCGCGGTCGGTGCCTGCGGGTGTGGTTGTGGAGCAGATCAAGCGGTTGGTCGGCAAGGGCTTCAACGAGGTCGTCCTGACCGGCGTCGATCTGACCTCTTGGGGGGCCGACCTGCCTGCCGCCCCGCGCCTTGGCGATCTGGTCCTGCGGATCCTGCGGCTGGTCCCCGACCTGCCGCGCCTGCGGATCAGCAGTATCGATTCGATCGAGGTTGACGAGTCGCTCATGCAGGCCATCGCCACCGAACCCCGCCTGATGCCGCACCTGCATCTGTCGCTTCAGCACGGCGACGACATGATCCTGAAACGGATGAAGCGGCGGCACCTGCGCGACGACGCGATCCGCTTTACCGAGGCGGCGCAAAAGCTGCGCCCCGACATGACGTTCGGGGCCGATATCATCGCCGGTTTCCCGACCGAAACAGACACTATGTTCGCCAATTCGCTGCAGCTGATCGACGATTGCGGCCTTACCTGGCTGCACGTCTTTCCCTACTCGCCGCGCCCCGGCACGCCTGCCGCGCGGATGCCGCAAGTGGAGGGGCGGGCGATCAAGGAC
>JBBKXP010000193.1:0-11201 GCA_037969545.1 Paracoccaceae bacterium
CGCTGGCCGAGTTGGAAACGCAGTTGCAGACGGGGACGCTGATCGAACTGGTCCAGCGGTTCGAAACGAGTGCGTTTTCGGGGCGCGATGTGATGGCGTTGATCGTCGCCGGATTGCGCGGTGGCGGGTGGCGCGGCACGGCGGGCGATTTGCTGAGTGCCGAGATTGCGGGTGGGCCGGTGGGTGCGGCCAAGGTGGCGGCCGAGCTGCTGGCGCGAGCTTTTGCCTTGCCCGGACAGGATTGATGGACTGGGCGGCGCTGTTGCGGGCGGGTCTGCACGGGTTGCGTTTGGCCCCCGCGGATTTCTGGACGCTGACCCCGGTCGAACTGATGCTGATGCTGGGTGCCGACAAGGCCGGGGCACCGATGGGCCGCACACGGCTGGATGAACTGGCGCGGGCCTACCCCGACCGCGCGAAAGGAGCGAGCGATGAGTGAGATTGACCGGCTGGATGCGATGGACGCCGAGGTGTCGGCACTGGAGCAGACCCTTGGCGATGCATCGTCGATGACGGCGGCGTTTTCGGCGCAGTTGCGCGATGTGCAAGGGACGTTGGGTGATACCACCCGCGATCTGGGCAACCTCGAACGCGGGTTTTCGGGCGGGCTGCGCCGGGCGTTCGACGGGTTGGTGTTCGATGGGTTGAAGCTGTCAGATGCCTTGGGTGTCGTCGCCAAGGCGATGGTGAACACCGCCTACAACGCCGCAACCCGCCCCGTCACCGACTATTTCGGCGGGCTGTTGGCCAATGGCGTCAACGGCTTGGTGTCCGGCCTGATGCCGTTTGCCAACGGTGCGCCGTTTTCCCAAGGCCGCGTCATGCCCTTTGCCAAGGGTGGCGTCGTCAGCAGCGCCACGGGATTTGGTATGCGCGGTGGCATGGGTCTGATGGGCGAGGCGGGGCCAGAGGCGATCATGCCGTTGGCACGTGGCGCGGACGGGCGTCTGGGCGTGCGCGGGGCCGGTGGCGGCAACGTCAACCTGACGATGAACATCACAACCCCGGATGTGCAGGGGTTCCAACGCTCGCAGGGTCAGATTGCCGCGCAGATGTCGCGCGCAATGGGCCGCGGTCAGCGCAATCGATAGGAGAGAAGCCATGTCGTTTCACGAAGTCCGGTTTCCGGCGTCTTTGAGTTTTGGGTCGGTTGGCGGTCCCGAACGACGCACCGAAATCGTCACGCTGGCGAATGGTTTCGAAGAGCGCAATACGCCCTGGGCACATTCGCGCCGCCGCTATGATGCGGGTTTGGGGCTAAGGTCGTTGGACGATGTCGAGATCCTGATCGCCTTCTTCGAAGCGCGCCAGGGTCAGTTGATTGGCTTTCGCTGGAAGGACTGGGGTGACTTCAAGTCATCGCTGCCGTCGCGTCCGGTGGCGGTCGGCGATCAGATCATCGGGATCGGTGACGAAGTGAAAGACGTCTTTCAACTGACCAAGCAATATGCGTCGGGTGAACAGACCTATCTGCGACCGATCAAAAAGCCGGTTCTGGGGACCGTCTATCTGACTGTCGGCGGCGATCAGCAACAGGAGAGCATTGATTACACGGTCGACTATACCTCGGGCCAAATTACCTTTACGCATCCGCCGGATGTCGGCGGGGAAATCCGCGCCGGATATGAATTCGATGTGCCGGTGCGATTTGATACCGATCGCATTCAGACATCGGTCGCCAGTTTTCGGGCGGGCGACGTCCCAACTGTCCCGATCCTCGAGGTGCGGCTGTGAGTGTCGCGCTGATCGACCATCTGCAGGGCGGACGCAGTCATGTCTGCCGCGCCTGGGCCCTTGAACGGCGCGACGGCACCGTTCTTGGATTTACCGACCACGATCTGCCGCTTGCATTCGACGGGATCACCTTTCGCGCAAATTCGGGCATGTCGACCCGGATCGTGAGCCAGACGACCGGTCTTTCGGTCGACAATACCGAAGCGATGGGGGCGCTGAGCGATCCCGCGATCAATGAAGCCGATATCGAGGCGGGCCGTTATGACGGGGCCAAGGTGCGGTCGTGGCTGGTCCGCTGGGATGACGTCAGTGCCCGGATGTTGCGCTTTCGCGGGACGATCGGCGAATTGCGCCGCAGCGGTGGTGCCTTTCACGCCGAATTGCGGGGTCTGACGGAAGCCCTGAACCAGCCGCAAGGCCGCAGCTTTCAAAGCCAGTGCACTGCGGTTCTGGGCGATGCCCACTGTCGGTTCGATCTGACGACCGATGGCTACCGTGAAGACACGGCAGTCGAAGAGGTGAGCGAGGGTCGGGTGTTTCGTTTTGCGGCGTTGAATACCTTTGACCAGCGCTGGTTCGAACGTGGACGACTAGAGATGCTGAGCGGTGCTGCGGCCGGATTGGCCGGGGTCATCAAGCATGACCGCTTCGACGTCCAAGGGGTTCGCGTCATCGCATTGTGGCAGCCATTGCAGGCGATGATTGCACCGGGTGACCTGGTGCGGTTGGACGCGGGGTGTGACAAGCAGGTCGAGACGTGCCGGCTGAAATTCTCCAACTTGCTGAACTTTCGCGGTTTCCCTGACATTCCCGGTGAGGACTGGTTGATGAGCGTCCCGGTGCAGGACGGCCGCAATGACGGCGGGAGTCTGGGGCGATGAGCGCCGCCATCGTCGCCCTTGCGCGTGACTGGATCGGCACGCCCTATTGCCATCAGGCCGCCACCAAGGGGGCAGGGTGCGATTGTCTGGGCCTTGTGCGCGGTATCTGGGCGGCGCAAGTGGGCGATCTGCCGGAAACGGTGCCGGCCTACAGCCCCGACTGGTCAGAGCCGCAGGGCGAAGAAGCCCTGCTGCGGGCCGCTGGCCGACATCTGAAACAATGTGACCTGGCCGCGATGGCGCCGGGCCATGTCGTGCTGTTCCGCTTGCGTCAAAGCGCGGTTGCCAAGCATCTGGGGATTATCGGGCAGCTCGGAACCGAGGCCAGTTTCATTCATGCCTACAGCGGACATGGTGTGGTTGAAAGCCCGCTGACGACCGCCTGGGCCCGCCGTATCGTGGCGTGTTTTGCATTTCCCGAAAGGAGCCTTTGATGGCGACGATTGTTCTTGGGGCCGTTGGTCTTGCAGTGGGCGGATCGATTGGCGGGTCGGTTCTGGGCCTGTCGACGGGAATCATCGGTCGCGCCGTGGGTGCGACGCTGGGCCGGGTTATCGACCAGCGGTTGCTGGGGGCGGGCAGCGAGCCTGTCGAAACCGGCAGGATTGATCGGTTTCGACTGACCGGCGCCAGCGAGGGTGCATCGGTCCAGCAAATCTATGGCCGCATGCGCGTGTCGGGGCAGGTGATCTGGGCAACCCGATTCAAGGAAGTGGCCAAGACAAGTGGCGGCGGCAAGGGTGGCACACGCAGCCCGGCAACGACCAGCTATGCCTATTCGATCAGTCTGGCGATCGCCCTGTGCCAAGGCGAGATCACCCGCATTGGCAGGGTGTGGGCAGATGGCGCAGAGGTCGCGCCGGACGATCTGAACATACGGGTGTATCACGGGACCGAAAATCAGCTGCCTGATCCCAAGATCGCAGCAGTTCAGGGTGCCGGCTTCGTGCCGGCCTATCGTGGCATGGCTTATGTCGTGCTCGAGGATCTGGACCTTTCGCAATTCGGCAATCGAGTACCGCAGTTTTCGTTCGAGGTGTCGCGCCCCTCGCAACCGGATCAAACTGGCGAAGCAACCGACATGGCCCGCCTGATCAAGGGGGTGGCGCTGGTTCCGGGCACCGGCGAATACGCTCTTGCCACGACTCCCGTTTATCAGACCTCCGGTTTTGGCAAGGCGGTTGCGGTCAATATCAATACCCCGGCGGGAAAGACAGATTTTCAGGTGTCGATGGATGCGCTGGACGGTGAACTGCCTGATTGCGGTTCGGTGTCGCTGATCGTTTCGTGGTTCGGCAACGATCTGCGCTGCGACGCCTGCACCCTGCGTCCAAAGGTCGAGCAGACAACCAGCGATCCGTCAGGGATGCCTTGGGTTGTGTCCGGCCTGGCGCGGGCGGCGGCGCAGCGGGTGCCGTTGCTGGAGGGTCGACCGCTTTATGGCGGCACTCCTGCCGATCAGTCGGTGATCGAGGCCATCCGGTCGTTGACGGCGCGGGGCAAATCAGTGGTTTTCTACCCCTTCATCCTGATGGATCAGATCAGTGGCAACACTCTCCTCGATCCGTGGAGCGGTGCGACCGGTCAACCGCATCTGCCGTGGCGCGGGCGGATCACGCTGAGCGTCGCACCGGGACAGACCGGCAGCCCCGATCAGACCGCCAACGCTGCCGCGCAGGTTGCAGCGTTTTTTGGGCAGGCAACGCCGTCGCTATTTGTCGCGTCTGGTAAAACGGTTACTTATACCGGTCCGGCGGAATGGTCCTATCGTCGCTTTATCCTGCATTATGCCCGGCTTTGCGCGATGGCGGGCGGCGTTTCGGCGTTCTGTATCGGCAGCGAGATGCGGTCGCTCACCCAGATCAGGGCTGTCGACGGCAACTTTCCAGCGGTTGCGGCGATGCGCCAATTGGCGGCAGATGTGCGATCCATTCTGGGGCCTTCCTGCAAGATCGGCTATGCCGCCGACTGGTCGGAATACCACGGCTATCAGCCTGCCGGGACGGGCGACAAGCTGTTCCACCTCGATCCGCTGTGGGCCGATGGCAATATCGATTTCATCGGGATCGACAATTATATGCCGCTGAGCGACTGGCGCGATGGCAACGATCACCGTGACGCTGGGGCCGGCGCGATCTACAATCTCGACTACCTGAAATCCAACGTCGCGGGCGGCGAAGGTTTCGACTGGTTCTATCATTCACCCGAAGCAAGCGACGCCCAGATCCGCACCCCGATCTCGGATTTCTGGGGCGAGGATTGGGTTTGGCGCTACAAGGATATCAAGGGCTGGTGGCAAAACCCGCACCACGACCGGGTGGCGGGTGAACGGGTCGCAAGCGCAACGGCGTGGGTCCCGGAAAGCAAGCCGATCTGGTTCACCGAACTGGGTTGCGCCGCGGTCGACAAGGGGACCAATGCGCCAAACCGCTTTCTGGACCCGAAATCGTCGGAATCCGGGCTGCCGCCCTATTCCAACGGGCTGCGCGACGAGCTGATCCAGATGCAATACCTGCGGGCGGTGCATCAGCATTTTGCCGATCGGGCAAACAATCCGACGTCAGTCAGCTTTGCGCATCGCATGGTGGATATGACCCGTGCCCATGTCTGGGCATGGGATGCGCGGCCCTATCCGTTCTTTCCGGCCAATGCCGCCATTTGGGCGGACGGGGCCAACTATGCCCGCGGGCATTGGATCAACGGACGCACGTCATCGCGCACGCTTGCCAGTGTCGTCGCCGAAATCTGCGACCGGGCCGGGGTGGCGGACTACGATGTGTCGCGCCTGTTTGGGATCGTGCGCGGTTACGGTGTCGCCGATGTCGAGCCGGCGCGGGCCAGTCTGCAGCCGCTGATGCTGGCCTACGGTTTTGATGCCGTCGAACGGGAAGGGCGATTGCATTTCATCAACCGCGACGGGTTGGCAAAGGGCGCGGTTTCGGCAGATCGGCTGGTGCTGCACGGCGAAAGCGAGACGACACTGGAACTGACCCGCGCCCCGGCAGCCGAAATCGCCGGGCGGGTGCAACTGGGTTTCATCGAGGCAGACGCCGATTATGAAATCCGCGCCGCCGAGGCTGTGTTTGCGGACGAGGCGACATTCGCCGTCTCGCGGTCGGATATCCCGCTGGTCCTGACCCGGTCCGAGGGCAAACGTATCGCGGAACGCTGGCTGGCCGAGGCGCGGGTGGCGCGCGATACCGCCCTGTTCGCCCTGCCGCCGTCCGATATCGGTCTTGGCGCCGGGGATGTGGTGCGCCTTTTCGGCGATGACCTTTACCGCATCGACCGGGTGGAACAGGGTGAACATCAACTGATCGAGGCAGTGCGGGTCGAGCCGGAAACGTATCGCCCACATGACGCGGACGAAGCTGGCGTGCCGATGCGGGCTTATGTGTCGCCGGTCCCGGTCGTCGGTCTGTTTCTTGATCTGCCATTACTCGCCGGAACTGAAGTCGAACATGCCCCGCATTTCGCCGCGACCGGTGTCCCGTGGCCCGGGTCGGCCGCACTTTATGCAGCGGCGCAGGACAGTGACTATGCGGTAAACAAGGTGGTCAGCCGACCCGCGTTGATTGGTGAAACCCTGACGACGCTGTTTCGCGGTTCAGCCGGTCTTTGGGACCGTGGTCCGGCGGTTCGGGTCAAGCTGGTGCGCGGCAGCCTGAGCGGAGTCAGCCCTGCGGAAATACTTGCGGGCAAAAATGCGGCCGCGATCGGTGACGGAACCCCTGACAACTGGGAGGTCATCCAGTTCGCCGATGCAACGCTGGTGGCGCCGGACACCTACGATCTTGGTCTACGTCTGCGCGGTCAGGCGGGCAGCGACGCGGTGACGCCTGATGACTGGCCGGTCGGATCCCTGTTTGTGATGCTTGACGGAACACCGGCGCAGATCGCACTTGATGCGGCGGCGCGTGATGTCGAACGTCATTACCGCTATGGTCCGGCGGCGCGTCCGATCGACGATCCGGCGTATCGCCATGTCGTCGCGGCCTTCAAGGGCAACGGGTTGCGACCATATGGCGTCTGCCATTTGCGCGCTGTCGCCGGATCGGACGGCGGGGTCACGGTCAGCTGGATCCGGCGGACCCGGGTCGACGGCGACTCCTGGAGCGGAGTTGAGGTTCCGATGGGCGAAGAAAGCGAAAGTTATCTGGTTGTCGTGATCAGTGGCGGTATCGTCAAAAGGCGGGAACAGGTGGGTAGCCCGGTCTGGTCGTACGCCGCCGCGCAGCGGTCCGCCGATGGCGTTACAGGGGCCTATCGGATCGAGGTCGCGCAGATTTCCGCCCGTTTTGGGCCGGGGCCCTCCCGCGGAATTGTGCGGGCGGCCTGACCGACGTGCGCCCGCTTTTGCCATCTGACCTGGATGCTGCGGTGTGCGCCCTTTTGGCCGTGCCGCCAGATCAGCGGCCCGGCCTGGCGGCATGGTTGCTGGCAAAGGCAGATCAGGCCGACCATTATCGACAGGACCTTGATCGACCACACCCCGACTATGGAACGGGCACTGTGCTGTCCCTGGTGGCGTTGGGTCCAAGGGCGCCTTTGCCAGATCACTGTGACGCGGCCTATTGTGGCTGTCTTGCCGTGTTTCTGGATGCGCTTCTGGACCGGCCCGCCATGCGGCGTTCCGAAGGCGGCGTTCGCTTGCCTGAAATGCCCGGTGAGGCCTTTCAACTTGGCTTGACGTCATTATCTGGGGTAAAGCAAACCTGAAAGCGAGGGCGTCTCACATGGCAAAACTGAAAACACATGTCGCGACGGTTGATCCGGTCTGGCACCGGATCTGCGAAGAAGCCGCAGCAGCGATTGCCGCCGAACCGCTGATGGGTGGGCTGGTTCATGCGGGTATCCTGCACCACGCGAGTTTCGAGCGGGCGCTGGCCTACCGGATATCGATGAAACTTGCCTCGGGCGAGATGTCAGAGCAAATCCTGCGCGAGATTGCCGATGCAACCTATGCACGCGATCCGTCGATTATCGCGGCGGCGCGGGCCGATCTGGTCGCGGTGTTCGATCGCGATCCGGCCTGCCATCGGCTGATGCAGCCGCTTATCTATTTCAAGGGTTATCAGGCGGTGCAGGCCTATCGTCTGGGGCACGCGCTCTGGCAGCAGGGGCGGCATGATTTGGCCTATTTCCTGCAAATGCGGGTGTCGGAGGTCTTTGGCGTCGATATCCATCCGGCAGCCCGGATCGGGCAGGGGATCATGATCGACCACGCGCATTCCATCGTCATCGGCGAAACCGCCGTTGTCGGCGACAATGTGTCGATGCTGCATTCGGTCACTCTTGGCGGCACTGGCAAGGAAGAAGAGGACCGGCATCCGAAGATTGGCAATGGCGTGCTGATCGGGGCCGGGGCCAAGGTGCTGGGCAACATCCACATCGGCTATTGCAGCCGGATTGCCGCCGGGTCGGTCGTGTTGGAAGATGTGCCGCCGTGCAAGACCGTGGCCGGGGTGCCGGCACGGATCGTCGGCGAGGCAGGGTGCGATCAGCCATCGCAGACGATGGATCAGATATTGCGGTCGCACGGGTAGGCCAGCGATCCTGTGACGGTGCCGGAGTTGATCCGGTCACGTGTCCCGGTTCAGCTGTCTTGGGCTGACGAAAATATAAACCCGTCCACCGGATAGACGCGCCCCAGTTGCCCCGGCGTGCTTTCGACGCGCACGGCCGACCAGTCGTTGTTGTCGGATACGTCGATCACTCGCATATCAAGCGAAATCTTGTTGCGAATCCAGTTGGCGTGATCCACCGCGATTTCGCGATCAGAAACCACGTTGGACACCACCGCAACATGGCCCATCGGCAGTTTCCGGGTGCCGCTGAAGGCCATGACCGCGCCAACGACGGGCTGATGGCCACGATCGAACGCCACGCCGGCCTTATCCCACCAGGTGTCGGCATTGCCGCGAAGTTCGATCCCGCTGGCATTCCGCGCGAAAGGCACGCACCAAACCCTGCGGCCCATCGCCTGAAGGCCGTGTGCTTCGGAAATGGCACGGGAGACAAGCGTCGGATCAAGTCCCTGACGCGACGAAAATGCCAGTTCGGGCTGCTGGTCCTGCAGGTTGCCGGCGCAGGCGGCACAGGTCAGAAGCAGGGCGAAAATCATTGGCAAGCGCAGTGCGACTGGCTGCCGACATGATAATAAGGTCAACTGTCCCTCCGGGTTCCCCGAAATTATTCAACTTTGCCCTGAAACAAAGTTGACACGCTTGTGAGGGTTTCGTGAGGATTGGCAAGGGCAGGCACCGCCGGTTGGCAATAATCCGCCAGTGGACCTGTGCGCTTGTCCTAGGCCAGCATTGCCAGCGGGTTCTCCAGATTGTCCTTGATCGCCGTCAGCAACTCGGCCCCGAGCGCCCCGTCGATGACCCGGTGATCCACCGACAGCGTGACCGACATCACCGTTGCCACCGCCAGTTCGCCATCCGCCCCGACAACGGGCTTCTTGACCCCCGCGCCGACCGCCAGAATGGCGGCATGCGGCGGGTTGATGATCGCGTCGAAATTGTCGATCCCGAACATGCCAAGGTTGGACACCGCGAAAGACCCACCCTGATATTCGTGCGGCGCCAGCTTGCGGTCGCGGGCGCGGGCGGCGAGGTCTTTCATTTCTGCCGAGAGGGCCGACAGCGATTTCATCTCGGCGTCGCGCAGGACCGGCGTGAACAGCCCGCCCTCGATGGCGACGGCAACGGCGACGTCGGATTTCTCGAATTGCAAGGTCCGGTCGCCGGCCCAGACGGCGTTGGCGGCGGGCACCTGTTGCAGGGCCAGCGCGCAGGCCTTGATGATGAAATCATTGACCGACAGTTTGACGCCACGCGATTCCAGCGTCTTGTTCAGGGTCGCGCGGAACGCCATCAGCGCGTCCAGATTGATGTCGCGGCGCAGGTAGAAGTGCGGCACCGACTGCTTGGCTTCGGTCAGGCGGGCGGCGATGATCTTGCGCATCCCGTCCAGTTTGACCTCGGTAAAGGGACGGTCGGCATAGGTTTTCAGGACGACTTCGGTCGACGGGCCTGTGGCCATCGCAGCGGCGGGGGCGGCGTCTGCCTTGGCGGCTGGCGCTGCCGCTTTCGCAGCCACGGGTTTTGCGTTTTCCACGTCTGATTTGACGATCCGCCCGTGCGGGCCCGACCCCGTGATCGCGGACAGATTCAGCCCCTTGTCGGCAGCAATGCGCCGGGCGAGGGGCGAGGCAAAGACCCGCTCGCCGTCGCCAGTGGTTGCGGGCGCCTTGTCAGGTGATTTTTCGGACGCCTTTCTGGGCGCCTTTTCCGGTTCCGGTTCCGGTGCCGCTTCTGCCTTGTCAGCCTTCGGCGCCGCCGCTTTCTTGGGCGCTGCCTTCAAATCATCGGCACTCTCGCCTTCGGCCAGTATCACCGCAATCGGCGTGTTGACCTTGACGCCTTCGGTTCCCGCGGCAATCAGGATCTTACCCACGACGCCTTCATCGACCGCCTCGAACTCCATCGTCGCCTTGTCGGTCTCGATCTCGGCGATCAGGTCGCCGGACTTGACGGTGTCGCCTTCCTTGACCAGCCATTTGGCCAGCGTCCCTTCCTCCATAGTCGGGGACAGGGCGGGCATCAGAATCTCGATGGGCATCAGTCTAGTTCCTCTACGAAAATGCGGTTATAGGGCGGTTCGATTGTGCCACCATCCGTTCGGGCTATCATCGCATCCAGAATACCAGGCATATGAGAATTGACCCAAGCATGCCTCGCCGCTTCGGTTGCCGCGTCGCCGCATTCGTCGTCCAGCATTTCCCGCGAAATCACGATTCGAAACTTTTGCTTGCCGTCCAGCGCGGTAAAGAACACTTCGTGACCGTTTTCCCGGCTCTGCAGGTCGCTGAATTTCATGGCTGCGCCTATCTGTAAGTGACTTGCTTGACCGCTTCGACGACCTCGTCGGCGGTCAGCAGGGCGTGTTGTTGCAGGTTGGCGGCATAGGGCATCGGCACGTCCTTGCCGGTGCAGGTGATCACCGGGGCGTCCAGATAGTCGAACGCCTGCTGCATGATCACGCCGCTGATATATCCGCCGACGCTCCCCTGCGGCCAGCCTTCCTCGACAGTGACGCAGCGATTGGTCTTTTTCACCGAGGTCAGGATCGTTTTGGTATCCATCGGGCGGATTGTGCGCAAGTTGATCACCTCGGCCTCGATCCCGTCGGCGGCCAGCTTTTCGGCGGCGGCCAGCGCATAGGTCATGCCGATGCCGAAAGTCACGATCGTGACATCATCGCCAGCACGCTCAATTTTCGCCTTGCCCAGCGGAATGGTGAAATCGTCCATGTCGGGCACGTCGAACGATTTGCCATAAAGGATTTCATTCTCGAGAAAGATCACCGGGTTCGGATCGCGGATTGCCGATTTGATCAGGCCTTTGTAGTCGGAGGCCGAATAGGGCACGACGACCTTGAGCCCCGGAACCTGCATGTACCACGCCGTATAGTCCTGGCTGTGCTGCGCACCGACACGGGCGGCGGCCCCGTTCGGACCCCGGAATACCATCGGCGCGCCCATCTGGCCACCCGACATGTACAGCGTCTTGGCGGCAGAGT
>JBBKXP010000194.1:0-3347 GCA_037969545.1 Paracoccaceae bacterium
GTCAAGGAACTGGTCGATGCCGGCGTCAAATCGGTGCCGGTGCTGGACATCGACAACATCAATGTCGGTCCCTACATCCGCAATACGATGAACGCAGACAAGAACATGAACCGCGAAACCGCGCTCATGGACATTTACCGCGTCATGCGCCCCGGCGAGCCGCCAACCGTGGATGCCGCCGGTGCCCTGTTCGACACGCTGTTCTTTGATTCCGAACGCTACGACCTGTCCGCCGTGGGCCGGGTCAAGATGAACATGCGTCTGAACCTTGACGCCGCCGACACCCAGCGCACCCTGCGCCGCGAAGACATCGTCGCCTGCATCAAGGCGCTGGTCGAACTGCGCGATGGCAAGGGCGACATCGACGACATCGACCACCTTGGCAACCGCCGGGTCCGGTCGGTCGGCGAGCTGATGGAAAACCAGTATCGCGTCGGCCTGCTGCGCATGGAACGCGCGATCAAGGAACGCATGTCGTCGGTCGAGATTGACACCGTCATGCCGCAGGACCTGATCAACGCCAAACCGGCGGCCGCTGCTGTGCGCGAATTCTTTGGCTCAAGCCAGCTGTCGCAGTTCATGGACCAAACCAACCCGCTGTCCGAAGTGACGCACAAGCGGCGCCTGTCGGCCCTTGGGCCGGGCGGTCTGACCCGCGAACGTGCCGGTTTCGAGGTCCGCGACGTTCACCCGACCCACTATGGCCGGATGTGCCCGATTGAAACGCCCGAAGGCCCGAACATCGGTCTGATCAACTCCCTTGCGACCTTTGCCCGCGTCAACAAATACGGCTTTATCGAAACCCCCTATCGCAAGGTGGTGGACGGTCAGGTGACGGACGACGTGCAATACATGTCCGCCACCGAGGAAATGCGCCATACCGTGGCGCAGGCCAACGCCCGCCTCGACAAGGACATGCGGTTTGTCAACGATCTGGTATCGACCCGCCAGAACGGTGAATACACCCTTGCCCCGAACGAAAGCGTCAGCCTGATCGACGTGTCGCCGAAACAACTGGTGTCGGTTGCCGCCTCGCTGATTCCGTTCCTTGAAAACGACGACGCGAACCGCGCCCTGATGGGGTCGAACATGCAGCGTCAGGCGGTCCCGCTGTTGCAGGCCGAGGCGCCGCTTGTCGGCACCGGCATCGAGGAAGTGGTTGCCCGCGACAGTGGAGCGGCGATCATGGCAAAACGCGCCGGCATCATCGACCAGGTCGATGCAGCCCGGATCGTTGTGCGTGCGACCTCCGATCTCGAACTTGGCGATGCCGGGGTCGATATCTACCGGATGCGCAAATTCCAGCGGTCCAACCAGAACACCTGCATCAACCAGCGTCCGCTGGTCAAGGTCGGTGATACCGTTGAAAAGGCGCAGGTCATCGCCGATGGCCCCTCGACCGACATGGGCGAACTTGCCCTTGGCAAGAACGTCATCGTCGCCTTCATGCCGTGGAATGGCTACAACTACGAAGACTCGATCCTGATTTCCGAACGGATCACCCGCGACGACGTGTTCACGTCCATCCACATCGACGAATTCGAAGTGGCGGCGCGTGACACCAAGCTTGGGCCAGAGGAGATTACCCGCGATATCCCCAACGTCGGCGAGGAGGCCCTGCGTAACCTCGACGAGGCGGGCATCGTCTATATCGGGGCCGAAGTCGGACCGGCAGACATTCTTGTGGGCAAGATCACCCCCAAGGGCGAAAGCCCGATGACGCCGGAAGAAAAGCTGCTGCGGGCCATTTTCGGTGAAAAGGCCAGCGACGTGCGCGATACCTCCCTGCGTCTGCCGCCGGGCGATTTCGGCACGGTTGTCGAGGTCCGGGTGTTCAACCGTCACGGTGTCGAGAAAGACGAGCGCGCATTGCAGATCGAGCGGGAAGAAGTCGAACGTCTGGCGCGTGACCGCGACGACGAACTCGCGATCCTTGACCGCAATATCTATGCGCGGCTGAAATCGATGATCCTTGGCAAGGTGGCCGTCAAAGGCCCCAAGGGCTTCAAGGCCGGTGCCGAGATCACCGAGGATGTGATGGCCGACCTGAGCCGTGGCCAGTGGTGGCTGCTGGCGCTGAAGGACGAACAGGATGCACAGATCGTCGAGGCCCTCAACGAGCAATACGAAATCCAGAAGCGGACGCTGGATGCCCGTTTCGAGGACAAGGTCGAAAAGGTCCGTCGCGGCGACGATCTGCCCCCGGGCGTGATGAAGATGGTCAAGGTGTTCGTCGCGGTAAAGCGCAAGCTGCAACCGGGCGACAAGATGGCCGGGCGTCACGGCAACAAGGGCGTCATCTCCAAAGTCGTCCCGATGGAGGATATGCCTTTCCTTGCCGACGGTACCCCGGTCGACTTCGTGCTGAACCCGCGGGGCGTGCCATCGCGGATGAACGTCGGGCAGATCCTTGAAACCCACATGGGCTGGGCCGCGCGCAGTCTGGGCATCAAGATCGACGAGGCGCTCGGCGACTACCGGCGCAGCGGCGACCTGACCCCGGTGCGCGAGGCGATGAGGCTGGCCTATGGCGACGACGTTTACGACGAAGGCTTGGTCAACATGTCCGAGGACGATCTGGTCGAAGCGGCAGGCAACGTCACGCACGGTGTCCCGATTGCCACGCCGGTCTTTGACGGCGCGAAAGAGGCGGACGTCAATGACAGCCTCAAGCGGGCCGGGTTCGACACCTCGGGCCAGTCGGTGCTGTTCGACGGTCGCACCGGCGAGCAGTTCAGCCGCCCGGTCACGGTCGGCGTCAAGTATCTGCTGAAACTGCACCACCTTGTCGACGACAAGATCCACGCACGTTCCACCGGGCCATACAGCCTTGTGACGCAGCAACCGCTGGGCGGCAAAGCCCAGTTCGGCGGCCAGCGTTTCGGGGAAATGGAGGTTTGGGCGCTCGAAGCCTACGGCGCCGCGTACACCCTGCAGGAAATGCTGACGGTCAAGTCGGACGACGTGGCCGGACGGACGAAAGTCTACGAAAGCATCGTCAAGGGCGAGGACAACTTTGAAGCCGGGATCCCGGAATCCTTCAACGTGCTGGTGAAAGAAGTCAGGGGCCTTGGCCTCAACATGGAACTCCTGGATGCGGAGGGTGACGAATAGCGGTGCGTGCAAGCACACACCCTACGGCAGGGTGCGTGATTTCACGCACCACGCCCGTCCACCATCCGCACCCCAATTCAAGGAATTGAAGATGAACCAGGAACTGACGAACAACCCGTTCAACCCGGTCACCCCGGCGAAAACGTTTGACGAAATCAAGGTCTCGCTGGCCTCGCCCGAACGGATCCTCTCGTGGTCCTTTGGCGAGATCAAAAAGCCCGAAACCATCAACT
>JBBKXP010000195.1:0-4091 GCA_037969545.1 Paracoccaceae bacterium
GGCGCTAGTTGCCCAAGAGGCAATCTCACGGCGTGAAGCTCTCGGCAACCCGAACGGCGCCGCCGCGCTCAGGCGGGCAGGGAAGGGCGGCAAGGCTCTGCGAGACGCCGTGAGCCGGAATGCGGATGAGTTCGCGGCGAGCCTGGCACCTTTCGTCACGGACCTTCAGCGAGACGGCGCTACCACATTACGAAGCATCGCAGAGGGGCTGAACGCAAGCGGTATGCTCACCAGGCGGGGCGCGGAGTGGCAGGTGTCAAATGTCAGAAACTTGCTGATCAGACTTGCTGAGCGCTAATTGAAGGTCTCCGATTGCGGACGTTCGCGCGTGGAGCATCTAGCGGCGGCTCAGAGCCCATATCGTCCCCTATTGACGTGTGTGGAGAGGTTTTACCTCTCCACCGACAATGCCATACCTATTGTGCAACCAGGGGCTTCAGCTTCAGTTCCTCAGCCGTAGCAGGAATAAATGCGTAGCTTTCGTAGATGCCCTGAGCGCGATCTGTGCCGAGATAGCTCAGGAACCGCATCGCGTTGTAGGGATTGCGCCCATTCTGTAGGGCGCCGATGGCGTAGCCGACGACGTCGGCTTTGTTCTGCTCATCTGGTATCGCGACACCGTCGATCTTGCGCCCTTGCTTCTTTGCCTCGATCACCTCGGTTGTCCATACGATGCCCACATCGGCTTCGCCATTCTCGATCCGGTCCGGCGTCTCGCGGTGGTGCCGGGCAGTGAACCAAGTCTTTCCTTCAATGGCCCAGCATTCGCGGCAGTCCGCATTGCCGGTGACCTTCTCGTACAGACCCGCTTCTTTCAGCATCTCGGAGCCGTAGAAGCGAAAGATGCCTTCAGATTGCGGGTTCGGATGCGATTGAACTAGATCGTCGCGCCCAAGATCATCGACGCCCTTGATATCCTTGGGATTGCCCTCGGCCACCATGAGTTCGAGCTTATTATGGATGTAGGTCATATAGTCATGCATGATCCCATCCTTCGCGAGTCTCTGAAGGTGATTGACGCGGACCGAGGCATAAATGTCGGGGTTCATCGCGGTGTCCTGCCCCTCAATCTGTCCCTGCGCCAGAATTTGACCGTTGAGGATCTGACCGGGCGGGATCGTCTCGACATAGATCGTGGTGATGTCGGGATTGAGCGATTGGAAATCGCCGATCAGTTCCTCTATCACCATGAACTGGTTTCCAGCGAGATACAAAACGAGATCGGCCGTGTAGCTGTCGCCGATCTGACCATATGCGACATTATCTGCGGTAAATGTACGGTAGTCGCTTCCGTGACCCGCATCATTCTCCTGCGCCACGGCTCCAGCCGTGGCCAGAGCAAACGCGATCATGCTGACCATGATTTGTCTGAAAAACATTATTGAAACTCCCTGCTAAGTTTAGACCCAAACACTATCACAAATAAGAATGCATGAATACCTTTGTCGGAAAACTCTGAAGCCCGACTAGTTCTCTGCCCCCGTTCCAAAGGAACCGAATAAACTTCGGTATCAGCTTGGTCCCGCAGACCGGCCGAATAATTTAGTTCAGTTGAATGTCTGTTCCTTGCTTTCGACGTGTGCGAGGACAACGGCCTGACAGTCGGCATCATGGCATTGGTCGCTCAGGAGAAATGCAAAGCGATTTCGACAGGCGGTTGCGGGAAACGTTGACGCATTCGCCGACGCTCTGCTGCCCGTCGTCAGTGATATCCGCGGGACGGGCTTTGGCACGCTTCGAGGGATCGCGGCGGCGCCCAACGACCGAGGAATTGTGACCCGGCGAGGCGGGCGGTGGCACGTGTCGAATGTGCGAAACCCGTTGCGGAGTGATGCAGTAGTCCGCTAGTCTGATGTGCCTTCAGTCTGTTGCTAGGCCCGTTTGAAGCTGGAACGTTGCGGAATAATATGCCGTCGACTTGTAGTACTTTCCTTGTGTTGTCAGTCATCTTTAAGGTGCTTCCCGGTGGGCGTCGGCGTGGGAGTGGAAGTTGAACAAAGACATTAGCAGTACTCCGCCAGACTTCGGATTCACGGACGCCGCCCGGCTAGCAATTGCGTGCCGCAGCGCCGGAATCGGAACCTGGCAATGGAATATTTTGAGCGGAACGATGATGTACTCGCCGATTGCCCGGCAAATTTGCGGATTTTCGCCTGACGAGCCCCTGACACTGGAGAAAATCCGGGCGATCACGCATCCGGAGGATCTCAAATGGACGTCGGCACAAGCGAAACGCGCGATCGACCCCGAGATCCGCGAGAATGCCGCGTATGAATTTCGGATCGTTCGCGCCGACAACGGAGAGGTTCGCTGGGTCCAGGCTTATGGCGAATCCCACTTCTCGGGCGTCGGCAACGTGGAACGGGCCGTTGCCTATATAGGCGCCATCCGCGACGTGACCGAAGAGAAACATGCGGAGTTGCAGCTGACATCGAGCGAGACACGCCTGCGGCTGGCGCTCGACGCCGCAAACATGGCTGTCTGGGAAGTCGAATTGGCCTCGAACTCAATCACGGGATCACCTGACCTCAATCGCCTTTGCGGTTTCCCTGAAGATAGCCGTCCGTCGCTCGACGACTTCCGTTCTCGCTACGCGGCCGGTGAGCAGGAACGCGTGCGGGATATTGCCGAAGAGGCGATGAGCAGCGGCTCGAACAGGATCCAGACAGTCATCCGCCACATCTGGCCCGACAAATCGGAGCATCATCTCCTGCTGCGGGCGCAAGTGATTCCGGAGGATCCGGTACGTGTCATAGGCGTGCTGATGGACGTGACCGAGGCTGTGCGCGCTGAGGAACTCATTTCTGCTCAGGCGGGGGAACTGCGCCACAGACTGAAGAACCTCATTGCGATTGTCTCATCCGTAGCGCGCCAGAGTTGGCGAAGTGTCGAGGGCGGTACTGATGCACTTTCGGAGTACCTCAATCGGCTGGATGCGCTTGGTGCGGCCGCAGATTTGATGTTTTCCGAAGAGGACAGTGAGATCGGGCTTTGTCAGCTGGTCGAGCGCGTCATTGCGCCCTTTCGTTCGCCTGCTCGCAATGCCTTTTCGATCGCGGGCGACGATATAGCCGTGAATCCAGCTCACGCGAATTCAATCGCCATGGCGCTCCATGAACTCTGCACGAATGCAATGAAGTATGGTGCTTTGTCGGTTGCGGGCGGCCAAATCCAACTGGATTGGTCGGTCTCCGGCGACGATCTGGAAATCCGCTGGAGGGAACACAGTGGTCCGCCGGTTGAAACTCCGATGAGGCAGGGATTCGGGTCAAAGTTGCTGCGAACACTTTTCCCCATGCCGGATCAATTAGATCTTCGCTTTGAACCAGATGGCGTGCAATGCGTGCTCCAGATTCCCGCCGCCGTGTCGTAACTGCCAATTGACAGAAGGCACTGGCCTGAGCCGGGCAAGTCGGTTCATTCGCGTGTCTCCTCCTGCGAGGCCTCCTGTCAGAGACAAAGCCGATTGAGGCAGCGCGTTTTCGTAGCTTAACCGACTGACAAAACGCTCTCCCTTTCACCAGTTCCGAACAAGGATCGAGATCACCCGCCTTGCAGCGATGATGTGTGTTCTACTTTCGAATTCTAGAAACGCGGCCAGTCATCGACTCTGCAGCCGTGCGCGTTGGTTTTGAGGGGGTGTGCGAGCACTTCGTCTAGAACTCTGTCCAAATCGGACACGAGAACCGACACACTCGTCAGGTATAAAAGCGGCAAGAACGAACGTTATACGCCAGTTGTCATTTTTCACGGTGCGCGCGACTCTGTGATGCCCAAGCCTTAAAGGACAAATATCCGTCCGGATCAGGCAGGACGTCAATCTGATCGCGCTCATCCGATTTCTTGCGGCCAACGAAAATGCGATGAAGGACTAGGGCCACGCCAGCGACCATGAAGG
Source organism: Paracoccaceae bacterium (assembly GCA_037969545.1). Classification (GTDB taxonomy): domain Bacteria; phylum Pseudomonadota; class Alphaproteobacteria; order Rhodobacterales; family Rhodobacteraceae; genus JBBKXP01. Next base: position 3,899 of record JBBKXP010000195.1, read on the forward strand.
GTCCCGACACGGACAAATACTGGAAGAAAACTTCCATTGATACACTCACACTCGTTACACGATGGCAGAGCCATCAAAACTGACCGGGCCAACACACGGCCCGTCTTACCTGGTCAAAAGACCCTTATTCGCGTGCCGAGAGGGTGGAAACCAGATCGTAACGGGAACGGCTAACTCTGGACAACACAACTGA
>JBBKXP010000196.1:0-7695 GCA_037969545.1 Paracoccaceae bacterium
ACCCAGCCCATCAGATCTGCCAGATTGCCGTCGGCCTCGGCCAGCCGCCCCGCCACACTCAACGGCAGCGCAATGTTGTCACTGACCGACAGGTGATCAAGAAACTGACAATCCTGATGAACCACGCCGATGCGGCGCCGGACCAGCGCGATCTGGTCTCGCGCCATCCCGCGGGCATCCTCGCCGAACAGGCGGACCTGCCCCGCGGTGGTGGTCAATTCGCCATAGCAAAGCTTGAGCAATGTTGTCTTTCCGGCGCCGGACGGACCGGTCAGAAAATGGAAAGTACCCGGTGCAAGAGTGACTGACGCGTCAGAAAACAGTTCGGCCCCGCCATAGCTATAGGCCACCTTGTCAAGCTCGATCACGCGGCATTCCTTTGCTGGCTCGGCCCCTTCTGCCCAAATTCGTGAAGATATTCAATCACACCTCGGGCCTGATACGCACCATGCGGACGCATTTTCTTGGCTTGTGCAGAGATGATTGTTAGATATCGCACAACAATAACAGTTAATTCTGCGCCAAAGCGGGCGAAGGGGACCAGAGTATGCGGCTGATTTGCCCGAATTGCGGAGCCCAGTATGAGGTGGCCGACGACGTGATCCCGACTGCGGGACGCGATGTCCAGTGTTCGAACTGTGGCCATACATGGTTTGAAATGCCAGGCGGATCCGAGGCCGCCGAAGCAGATATCGACCTCGCTATACCGGTCGACGAACCCCGCCAGGCCGAGGCCGCCCAAGTACAATCCGCCGACAATCAAGACCGCAGCAATGCACCCGGCGCGAACGTCTGGGACGACGACGAAGCTGACGACGCGGATGACTACGACGACGCGGAAGACGAAAATGATCAGTTCGACGCCACAAAAGAAGACGAACCGCCCGTCGACGCACCGAAAGATATCACCGATACCGCCAAGGCGATGCCGCCCGACGATGACATGGAGGCACACGCGGCAAAAGCAGACGATGACACCGATCCGGACACAGACGACGCGATCGCAGAGGTCGCCGGCGCCAGTCCGCAGCGGCGCGAAATCGCGCCTGAAGTTGCCGAGATCCTGCGCGAAGAAGCTGCCCGCGAGGATCAGCAACGCCGCGCCAACATTCGTGCGACCATCGAAAGCCAGCCCGATCTGGGCATTGATTCATCCGCCGACCCTGACGCCCAACGCAACGAGGAGTCGCGCCGTCGCATGGCCCGGATGCGGGGCGAGTCGGCACCGCCCGTTGGTGCCGACATGTCCGGCTCGCGTCGCGATCTTCTGCCGGATATCGAGGAAATCAACTCGACCTTGCGGGCGACCACGCAACGCGCCGAAATGGCCGACGCAGCACCACCTGCCGAATACGAGCGGCGGCGTGGCTTTCGCTTTGGTTTCAGCTCGATGGTCGTGATCGCCCTGATCGCCGGAGCCATCTACATCACGGCACCCAAGATCATCGCGGCGGTGCCGGCGACCGAAAGCGTCCTGACCGCCTATGTGAACGGCATCAACGAAGCGCGGCTTTGGCTGGACCTGAAGATGCAACAAATTCTGGAACAGATGAATCCGCCCGCTGACGCCGGAACGAATTGAGAAACCAAAGTGGCGTGCCTGACTTGCGTGACACTATCCAGCCAGGAGTCACGGGGCAATCTTTGCACTGCAAATGCGTTCGCGGCCCTCGACTGATCCACGTCAAAGGCAAACTGCCTTAGAGCGGTGCAGGTTTGATCGGAATCGGAATTCGCTGCCTCTCGCTGCGCGTGAACGCGATTTCCGATCCGACCGTTTCCAAGAAAACCCGAACCGCTTTAGAACCTGTCCAGCAATCGCTTGAGGTAGTTGCGCTCGACCTCGGGCCGGTTCTGTTCGGCTGACCGGCGGCGCAATTCGCCCAGCAGTTCTTGCGCCCGCCGATAGACATCCTGCCCCTGCAACATGCTCTCGTCCGATCCGAATTGGCCGGTGTTGCCCATCTGGCGGCCCAATGGATCACGCTGCGCCGGTTGCACCTGACTCGAGGCGGACCCCTGCTCGGTGCCCTGCCCCGGTTCGTCTGTGCGATTCTGCGCCAGCGCCTCGCCCAGATTGCGCAGGCCTTCGCGGAGCGCGTTCATCGCTTCGGCCTGTCGGTCGATAGCTTCTGCCAGATCGCCATCGCGCAGTGCCTGTTCGGCCCCGTCCATCGCCCCCTCGGCACGTTCCAGCGCCTGCCGGGCGGCATCGCCCGCCTCGCCGCCCAGCGCAGGAAGTCCCTGCCGCTGGCGTTCCAGTTCGTTGCGCAGCGCCTGCTGGCGGTCAGCCAGCGACTGTTCGCTGCTCTGGTTCCCCTCTCCGCCCTGACCTTGGTCGTTCTGCTGACCCTGCTGGCTGTCGCTGCCAGGACTTTGACCCTGACCCTGCTGGCCATCCTGCGGCTGCTGGCCCTGCTGCCCCTGTTGGCCCTGTTGCTGACCGGGCTGCTGGCCTTGCGGCTGCTGGCCCGGCTGGCCGGGATTGAACTGTTCTTGAAGGTCACGGAATGCCTCGTCTGACAGGCCTTCCTGATTTTGCAGCGTATCGGCCAAATCCTGCATAGACTGCTGACCGGGGCCCTGCTGACTTTGAGTAACTTGCAGGTTCTCCATCAGATCGTTCAGCTGCTGCATCAACTCGGCCGCCTCGGCCATCTTGCCCTCTTCCATGAGTTCCTGAATGCGATCCATCATTGCCTGAATCTGGTCCCGGGTAATCTCCATGCTGTCATTCTGGGCCGAGTTGGGTTGGTCGGTCTGGTCTTCGGGCGGCTGCGCATTCTGCGCCAACATCCGGGTGTAATCGTCGACCGCTTCACGCAGTTCCTGCATCAGCTCAGCAATCTCCTCCGGGCTGGCGCCATTGCGCATCGCCTCGGCAAGGCGTTCCTGCGCCCGTTCCAGCCGTGCCCGGGCATCGGCAAGCGAACCCTCCTCGAGTTGAATGGCCAGGTCCCACATTGCGGTGGCTATCTCGGCCTGTTCGTCGTCGGTGAGCCCGGTTTTCGCGTAGCCATCCAGCCGCCGGATGATGAAACGGGCCCGCAGATAGGTTGTTTCGCTGGTAAACAGCTCATCCGGACGGTTGGTAAATGCCCGCATGATCTGCACCACGCGGCGGGCGTTGGCCTTGGTCCACAGCAAATCACGGCGCTGCTCGATCACCGCCTTGGCGATCGGTTGAAAAAACCGCCGTCCCGGCAGGACAATCGGTTCGGCGGTTGTTTCGCCAGCCTGTGCGGCGGCGTCCGTCACCGACAACTGGATGGTGACGGGCAGATTGGACCAGGGATGTTCACTCAGGTTATCAATCAGGAATTCTTCGAAATCGGCGCGGTCGCCGTTGAAAGGCATCGGCAGGTCCAGCACCAGCGGTTCGCGCGGATCGGGGTCTGCGGCCAGACCCCAGTTCCGCTCAACGCCTGTCAGATCAAGCGCAATCGTCGCCGTGCCCGCCATCACCCCATAGTCGTCCATGGCCTGAAAAGGCTGGCGCATCTCGCCCATGGCGTCAGCCTCCACCGGACCGGTCAGATCGACCGTCGGCGGCGCATCCGGCAGAACCGTAACGGTCCACGTGGCGCCATTGTCGCCTGTGATCGTTAGGTCGCCCGACTGGGTGACGGTGAATTCTTGTGCCGTATCGCTGGCGCTGCCCACTTCGCCGGTGCGCCCCGACACGGTTTCGGCGACCGTCAATGCACCGACCTCGCCATAAAGCCGCAGCGTGACGACGCTGCCCTGCGGCAGACGCAGCGGCCCTGGCGGCAGATCGGCAAGATAAAGCGACGGCTTGCCGGTATAGGCGGGCGGCGCGATCCAGCCTTCCCAGACCGGACCATTGGCAAGGGTCTGGGTGCCATTGCCCAGCGTCGCGACCGACCCCACCTTCAGAATTGAACCAAACAACAGCGCCACGACAAAGAACAACAGCGCCATATAGCGCAAACCGTAGGGATCCCGCCCCGAGATCCGCAGGTCGGGATCGACGGCGCGGGCCTGTTTGGTGCGTTCGGCCATCCGGGCCAGATGCGCCTGCCAGACGGCCTCGGACGCGGCATCACCGCTGCCAATCATTTGTCGGTCGGCTACCGCAGCAATTGGCCTGCCCGGCAAAGCGGCATCGACGCGAGCGACGGCCTCGGCCCGATTTGGCCAGTGAAACGCACGAATCCCGAGAAAGAGTGTGACAATCAGGCCAAACAGGGCCAGCACGCCAAAACCCCAGACCACCTCGACCGGGGCATTGTCCTGCCAGCCGAGCATCAGCGGCGCAATGGCCACGAACAGCACCGTCCAGAATGGCCAGAAGGCACGCACTGCCCGTTCCGCAACCAGTCCGGCGCGGGTCAGAATGATCGGCAGGCGCAGGTGGCGCATCTGATCAGGGTGATCGGTCAGCGGGCCTCTCCCTAGGGTTCAGCCCATCCTAGCACGTCAGAGCCATTCTGGAATGCTATCGCGGGCAATCATCTCTTCATAGGTAGGACGTCGGCGGATAACTGCAAATTGATCCCCCTTGACGAGGACTTCGGGGATCAGCGGGCGCGAGTTGTATTCACTCGACATCACTGCGCCATAGGCCCCGGCACTGCGAAAAGCGACCAGATCGCCCGCCGCGACGGGTGGCATCATCCGCCCTTTTGCAAAGGTGTCGCCGCTTTCGCAGACCGGCCCGACGACATCGTATGGGCGTTGTTCGACCCCCGGCAGGGGTTCGACAACGGGAACAATATCATGCCAGGCGTCATACATCGCCGGGCGGATCAGATCGTTCATGGCGCCGTCAAGAATGAGAAACTCGCGGTCTTCACCGGATTTCACATAGATGACCTTGCTGACCATCAACCCCGCATTGCCGGCAATCAGCCGCCCCGGCTCGATCTCGATCTCGCAGCCCAGATGGCCCAGCGTATCCCAGACCAACTGGCCATATTCGACGGGCAAGGGCGGCGCGGTGTTGGACCGCTCGTAGGGAATGCCCAGACCGCCACCCAGATCAAGACGGCTGATCGTGTGGCCGTCTGCCCGCAGGAGATCGGTCAGTTCGGCGACCTTGGCATAGGCGGCGGCATAGGGGGCGAGTTCGGTCAGTTGCGACCCGATATGCACGTCGATCCCGATAACGCGCAGGCCCTTCAGGCCCGCCGCCATGCGATAAACCTCGCGGGCCCGGCTGATCGGAATGCCGAATTTGTTTTCCTTCTTGCCGGTGGCGATCTTCGCATGGGTCTTGGCGTCGACGTCCGGGTTGACCCGCACCGTGATTGGCGCGACGACCCCCAGGGCCTGCGCGACCGCGTCCAGCACCTCCATCTCGGGCTCACTTTCGACGTTGAACTGGCGGATGCCACCCTGCAACGCCACACGCATTTCGTCCGCAGTCTTGCCGACGCCTGAAAACACGATCCGTTCACCCGGCACCCCGGCAGCACGGGCGCGCAGGTATTCGCCCACTGACACCACGTCGATCCCGGCTCCGGCGTCACCGAGCAGCTTGAGAACCGCCTGATTCGATAACGATTTCATCGCAAAACAGACCAGATGCGGCAGGCCATCCAGCGCCTGATCGAACAGGGTGAAATGGCGCAGCAACGTGGCCGCGGAATAAACGTAGAATGGCGTACCGACAGCGCGGACAATCTCGGTCAGCGCAACATCCTCGGCCCACAACGCACCGTCGCGATACAGAAAGTGATCCAAAACCCATGCTCCGCTGACAGTCGCGGCTGGCATAGCAGATCACCGCAAAACACCAACCTCTGAATCCAAATGGGCTGCCCGAACAGGCCCTCAGCAGTGCATCAACACAAGGGCCTCGGGACGGCGCAGTGACCTGCGGACCGCCGACGGCATCAGGGTCGGAGCATCGTCCAGTTCGGGGAAAAGCGTCAGGATTTCGACGCGCTGATCGGCCAGCAAACCCGTCGTCGCAAGGTGGCCGACAAACAGACTTTCGCTGTGTACATTGTATGTTTCAACGATCTGATGCCGGGCGAACATCAGGTGATGATAAGTAATCCAGCCGCCAGGGCGCTGATAGATCCGATCTCCGTCAAGCAGATACTTGGCGGCGACCAAAACCTCGGACTCGCCAAAGAACAGCTCGGCCCGCCACCCCTGCACCAGCAAGCGATGTTGCGGCGAAATCACCAAATCCGCCGAATTGCCCAGCGTTCCCGCACTGATCACGACCGGGGCGAAATCGCCGATCGCACGCACCCGGCGCGACCCCAGCCAGACCAGCGGTTGCAGTCCTGCGTCCAGTGTCCAGACAAGGTTGCCCGGTTTCAATGTCTCGATTGGACGAGTTCCATGTTCACACCTGATCTCGGTTCCCGCAGCAAAGCAGACCAGTGTGACATCGTCATTCGCCGCAATTTCGGCGATTGGAATCCCCAGCACGAAACTGTCCTGGGTCAGAAGTGTGATCGTCGAAATGTGAGGCAAAGGACCGGCATTGTCGGCAGGCGCATAAAGCGTGAAGGTGAAATTGCCGTTGCTGATCTCGAAGGCATAGAGACTGACCAGTGCCGTGCTGGCGCCGAAATCGTAGACCACGCTGGCGTCATACAGCGTCTGATTGGTGACCTGAAAATTTTGACCCAGGAAATCGAACGTGTCGCCCCATCCGATCAGCCCCAACGCATCGTTCTGATACGTAACGTTGATGGGTTCGAGAATTGTTTGCAGTTCACCCCGTTCTGCCGACAATTCGACGTCCAGCGACAGCTCTGCACTAAGCTGGGGCATCTCTCCCAACGTCAGGATCAGATCATAGAGAATTACACTGGCCATCGGGTTGAACTCTTGCAGGCCGGGATTGGCGCTCAGAGCAACACAACAGCAGGACAATACATCGGATTTGTGGCGAGTTCGGCACGATATCTTGCCGATTCTGGTCCGATGGTTTGGCAGGAAATACCGGACCTGCCCTGAGATTCGCGTCTATTCGACCGGGCGCGACCGCAAATACAGATAAAGCGGCAGACCGCAACTGACGCCAATTCCAAACGTTGCCGGAATGGCGATCAGTGCCATCCAGTTTCGGCGGACTGCCACCTCGGCCACTATCCACACGGTCAGCGTGATGGCGGCAATCGTCAGATCCCAGGTCAGCCCGGTGGTCGATGCGTTGACGTACCACGCATCGACCAGACCGATCAGACCGACCCCGTTATCGACCATGTACGAGGCGAAATACCACATCGGGTGGATCGCCCCCCAGATCGCCAGACCCAGCCAGATATACCGCAAATACATCAGCAGCGAACCCCGATGGTAACGGTGCCGTTGCCGCCACCGACGCTGCACCAGGCCCCGATCCCACCCGTTCCCGCCGTCAAACCGATACTGGCGGTTGGCGTGAACGGCGGCGCATCGGCACCACAGGCAGCCAATGAAACAAGCGACATCATCGCAAATATCATCTTCATTTCAACTCTTCCTTCCATCGGGCCACCTGCGCCAGCACGTTGGCCGGGGCTGTGCCACCATAGCTGGTCCGCGACGCAACCGAGTTTTCGACGCCAAGGACATCATAGACTGCCGGCGTGATTCCCGCATGTACCGAATTCATCAGCTCGAGCGGCAGATCGGGCAGGTCGCAACCCTTCTCCTCGGCCATTGCCACCAGTGCCCCGGTCACATGATGCGCCTCGCGGAATGGCAGCCCGAGCGTCCGCACCAGCC
>JBBKXP010000197.1:0-7202 GCA_037969545.1 Paracoccaceae bacterium
GCCCCCAGCGGGCTTTCGTTCATCCGCGCCCGTGCATCGGCGAAGCGTGCGCGATCGCGTGCAAACATCTCGACGTAGGCCATCATGTGGTGGCCCCATGTGACCGGCTGGGCAACTTGCAGGTGCGTGAACCCGGGCATGACCCAATCGGCCCCACCGGCGGCCTGATCGACCAGAACGCCCATCAGCGCGGCCAGCGCCGCATCGACCGCGTCACACTGATCGCGCACCCACAGGCGGAAATCCACCGCCACCTGATCGTTGCGCGACCGCGCCGTGTGCAACCGCCCGGCGGCATCGCCAACCAACGCTTTCAGGCGCGATTCCACGTTCATGTGGATGTCTTCCAGCGCCGTCGAAAACGTGAACTCTTCGGTTTCAATCTCTGACAAGATGGTGAGCAGGCCTTCCCCTATCGCCGCCGCATCGTTATCGCTGATGATGCCCGTGACGGCCAACATCGCCGCATGGGCGCGCGACCCGGCGATATCCTGCGCCGCCAGCCGTTTGTCGAAGGCGATCGAGGCATTGATCGCCTCCATGATCGCATCCGGCCCGGCGGCGAAACGGCCGCCCCACATCGCGTTGCTGGATTTGGTCATGAAAGGCGTCCCATGCGGAAATTCCTGTTCGCGCTGCTTTATACGGCCCTGAGCGGGCTTGCAAACATCGCCGCCGCCGATCAGGCGAGCCTCGAAGCCCTGCGCGACGGCGACATGCGCAAACTGATCTTTGCCAGCGATCCGCAGGCCGCTCCGTCGACGCCATTTACCGCCGACGCGGGGGGCAAAATGGCGCTGGATGACTACGCGGGGCAGATCGTTCTATTGAACTTCTGGGCGACGTGGTGCGCCCCTTGCCGCAAGGAAATGCCCACGCTGTCCGACCTTCAGGCCGATCTGGGCGGCGAGGATTTTGCCGTCGTCACCATCGCCACCGGGCGCAACGACCCCGCGGCAATGACACGATTTCTGGACGACATCGGCGTCACCAACCTGCCGCTGCACACCGATCCGCGTCAGGCGCTGGCCCGCGACATGGGCGTGCTGGGCCTGCCGGTCAGCATCATCCTGAACCGCCAAGGACAAGAGATCGCCAGGTTGCAGGGCGAGGCCGACTGGGCATCCGACAGTGCCCGTGCGATCATCGCGGCGCTGATTGCGGGCGACTGATCCGATCTTGACGTTAGGTCCGCCAATGAAAACACGTGTTGTCCGGCCCTAGGCCCGACCGCCCTGCGCCGACAACACCAGCGGATCGATCCCCAGCACCTTGAGCGCGGCACTCCATTTGTGTTCGTTCGCCCGCCCGAACACGATTTCCGCCCGCGGATCGCAGGTGAGCCAGCCATTGCGGGCAATCTCGCCCTCAAGCTGCCCCGGCCCCCAACCGCTATATCCCAGCGCCAGGATCGATGCTGCGGGGCCGCGCCCCTGCGCGAGATCCTCGAGCACATCCATCGTCGCGGTCATTCCTGTGTCGGCATCAACCTGCAACGTACCCTGCCCAGATTTGTAGTCACCCGAATGCAGCACGAACCCGCGCCCATGCTCCACCGGTCCGCCGAAATGCACCCGGATATCGCGGGCATCCGTCCCGGGGGTGATTCCCAACTGGTCAAGCAATTCGGCGAACCGCACCGCGGGCGCGGGCTTGTTGACGATCAGACCCATCGCCCCCTCGCCGGAATGCGCGCACATGTAGATCACGGCGTGATCGAACCGCGGATCGCCCATGCCCGGCATGGCGATCAACAGTTTGCCGACAAGATTGGTCGCTTGGGTTGTCATGGAACCGATAGTGCGGCGCGGTCCAGAGGGTTTCAAGGGGGGGACGCATCGCCACAAAGTGACTTCCCATTGCATCGCGCCTGCGTATGGTCGTCACCATGAAGCCCCTGATCGCCCCGCTTTGCGTCGCCCTCCTGTCTGCCACCGCAGTCTATTCTCAGGACCTTGGCGACATCGCACGTCTTGACGTTCTGCCCGGCTGGCGCACCGCTGACGACACCCATATGGCCGCCCTGTCGATCACCCTTGCACCCGGCTGGAAAACCTATTGGCGTGCCCCGGGCGACGCCGGCATTCCACCGCTCTTCGACTGGACCGGATCAGAAAACATCAACGCCGCCAGCCTGAAATGGCCAACCCCGGATGTGTTCACGATCAACGGCTTGCAGTCGATCGGCTACCACGACCGGGTCATCATCCCGATCGAACTGGCCACCGGCAACGGCCCGGCCCACATGAAAGGGCAGGTGCAGTTGGGTGTCTGCGAAGAGGTCTGTGTGCCGGTGACGCTCGACTTTGACGCGCTGCTGCCCGCCGGAGGTGATCGTGACCCGATCATCACATCGGCCCTCTTTGATCAACCGCTGTCCGCCAGCGATGGCGACGTCAGCGCCGCCACCTGCAGCGCAACCCCCACCGATGACGGCCTGCGCCTGACCACGACCCTGACGATGCCCAGCACCGGCGTCCCTGAAACCGTCGTGATCGAGGCTGGCGATCCCGCCGTCTGGGTGTCCGAAACCGTCAGTCAAAGGAACGGCGACCGTCTGACCGCCGTGGCAGATTTGGTGCAGATCAACGGCGACGCGTTTGCACTGAACCGCTCAGCCGTGCGGATCACCGTGCTGGGCAGCGACAAGGCGGTGGATATACAGGGCTGCACGGCGGGCTGATGCGCAATCCAATCGCGGACTTTGCCTGTCAGGCCCGGCGGCGCATCCCGATCGAGATCGCAGATATTGCATAGATCGCCAGCAGCAAAACCCCGACTCCGCCGATGAATACCGTCACCGCCGGCGCAAAGCCGCCCGCAAGCATCGGTAACGCGGATGCCAGCGGTGCCCACGCGGTCCCGGTGATCAGCAGCGGCGCGAGTATTGCCGCGAACAGCCCCGCCGACGCCAGAACCGCCAGCACCGCAGGAAGGCGCACCGCCAGAGGCTGCACCCTCAACGCACGCCGCGCCGCCGCCACCTGGCGCGCCACGTCCGTCTGCATCGCCAGCAGGGCGGGCACCACGAACAACACCAGCACCATCCCGAACGACAGCCCGTAAACAAGTGTGATCACCGTGGGTTTCAGAAACTCGGCCTGACTCGACCCCTCGAACAGCAGCGGCGCAAGGCCCAGCACAGTCGTCGCGGTGGTCAGCATGACGGGCCGCAGCCGGTCGGCGGTGCCGTCAATGATCGCCGGGATCATCCCCCGCTCCATAGCGTAGTCGTCGATTGTCGTCACCAGAACGATACTGTCGTTGATGATGATCCCGGTCATGCCCAGCAGCCCGACGACCGTGAACAGGCTCATCGGAATGCCCCAATAGTTATGTCCCCAGATGGTCCCGACCAGCGCAAAGGGGATGATCGCCATGACCACCACGGGCCGTGTCCAGCTGGCGAAAATCCATGCCAGCACAACATAGATACCGGTCAGCACCAGGATCAGGCCGTTGCGGGCATCGTTCAGAAACGCGTCTTCCTGAACGTTCAGCCCGGCCAGCGAAGTCCCGACACCATAGCGGCTTTCGATCTGCGGCAGGATATCTTCGGTGATCGCGCTGTTGACGGCCGTAGCGCGATCCGGATCATCTTCGGACAGATCGCCGGTGACAGAGATCAGGATCACCCCGTTCTCGCGCCTCACGGTCGAAAATCCGGTGCGCCGGTCAACCGTGACAATGTCGGCCAGCGGCAGATAGACCCCTGACGCCGAACGCATCTGGGTCCGGTCCAGAAAATCCGCCGTCAACTCGTCCGCCGGCAGTTCGACCCGGATGACCGCAGAACGGGTGCCGTCCGGGTAGGTCGCCGCCTCGATCCCGCCAAGAATGTCGCGCAGCGACTGCCCCAGCCCGTCGATGGTGAACCCCAGCGCCTGCCCCTGCGGTGTCAGATCAAGGATCAGTTCCTCTTTGTCGTAGGCCAGCGAATCCTCAAGACCGGACACCTCGGGGAATTGCGCCAGCCGGACTTTCAGGTCTTCGGCGGCTGCTTTCAGCACATCCGCGCTGGCACCGAACAACTGGATTTCTAGGCTATTGCCACCCGGCCCCGACCCCCAACTGCGAAAACTGACGGTTTCGGCCAGCGGCGTTTGCTGCACCGCGTCCTGCAGATCGGCAACAAAAGCGCTAGAGGTGTAGGGCCGCAGGTCGGCATCGATCAGGTCAATTGTGATCGCGCCCAACTGGTAGCTTTCCTTGGTATCCGCCCCGGCCAGCCCCCGCCCGGTATTGCCGCCAAGTTCGGCTACCACGGTCGCCAGCGGGCTGGCCCCGTAACGTTCGGCATAGTCGGCCGCCACCTGATCGGTCGCCCGCTGCAGTTCGCGCAGCATTTCCATGCTGTCGTCGCGTGTCGCACCCGGCAGCATCGCGAAATTGCCGCTGACCTGCCCCTGTTCGGGTGACGAAAAGAACCGCCACTGCACATCGCCCCGGATGAACAACGCGACTTGCGATGCCAGCACCACCAGCGCCAGCGCAAAGACCGGATAGCGCGCCCAGACCACGCCCGCGATAAACGGTCGGAACAATACCTGGCGGAACCAGTCAAAGCCCCGGTTCACCTGCCGCGACGGCCAGTCATACCACTTTTCCCGCATGTCGCGGGCCAAGGCATGCGACAGGTGATTGGGCAGGATCAGAAAACACTCGACCAGCGACGCCAGCAGCACCGCGATCACAGTAAACGGAATATCCGAGATCAGATCGCCAAACCGGCCGCCGACCGCGACCAGTCCGAAAAACGCGATCACCGTGGTGATCGTCGCCGAAAACACCGGGCTGAACATCCGCATGGCGGCACGTTCGGCAGCCTGCACCCCGCGCTCGCCCAACCGCCGCGCCCGGAAATCGGCATGTTCGCCCACCACGATAGCGTCGTCCACCACAATCCCCAGCGTGATGATCAGGGCAAAGATCGAGATCATGTTCAATGTCAGTCCGGCAACATACATCACCGCAATCGCCGCCAGCATCGACACCGGAACCCCCATTGCCACCCATAGCGCGGTGCGGGCGTTCAGAAACAGGAACAGCAGGCCAAGCACCAGCGCCAGACCCTGCAGGCCGTTTTCCAGCAGGATCCTGAGGCGGCTGGCAATCTGTTCGGCCCGGGCCGAAAACAACGCCACCGTGACGCCCTGCGGCAAGGCCGCCTGCACCTCCGCAGCGACCTCTTCAACCGTTGACTGCATCCCGATTGCATCGCCTTGGGCATTGCGGTCGACCCTGATCTGCAAGGCCGGATTGGGACCGACGAACAGGGCGCTGTCGCGGTCCACCTCCTCAACGATGACCCGCGCGACATCGCCGATGCGCAGTGACGATCCGTCCGGGTTTGACCGCAGAACGATGCCGGCCAGTGCCTCGGCGCTACGCTTGGGCGTCCCGGTGCGCACCCGTTGCGCCCCTGACACGTCGCCGACCGGATCTGCGGCCACCTCGGCGGCAATCGCATCGGCGATCTCGGCCATGCTGACATCGTGTTCGATCAGCGCCAGCGACGTCACCTCGACGATGGTCGACGGTGCGGCGACGCCACGGATCGACGTGCGCGTGATCCCCTTGTCAAACAGCCGGGCGACCATTTCATCGGCAAATCGCGCGAGTTGATCGACGCCGACCGGGCCGGTGATCACAACATCCGTCACCCGGTCCGACCAGCCGCCGCGCCGGACCGACGGATCATCGGCATCGGCGGGCAGGTTGCGCTCCGAATCCACGACCAGCTGCACATCTTTCGCGGCCCGGTCCATGTCATAGCCGGGTTCGAACTCCAGCGAGATGCGGGCGCTGCCTTCGGACGATCGGGCCGCGGCGTTAATCACCCCCTCGACCGACAGCAGCGACGGTTCAAGCACCTGCACGATGGCGCGGTCCACGTCTTCGGCCCCGGCACCCGACCAGCCGACCGCCACGGTGATGTCATCGACGATGATGTCGGGAAAGAACTGCGCGCGCATCTTGGGAAACGCGATGATTCCGGCGACCAGCATCAGCACCAACAGCAGGTTCGCGGCGGTCCCGTGGCGGGTAAAATATGTCAGCAGCCCACTGGCCCGTTGCTCCAGAATGTCTGCGCCCCGCGCCACCCCTCAGGTCCCCATCCGGCTTTCCAGCCGGGCGACGGTTTCGGCGGGGACGTCGTCTTGCTCCAGTTGCGACAGAATCCGCGCCTTTGCCTCGGGCGGCATCAGGCTGTCGGTCACAAAGGCGATCAGCTTTGCGCGCCGCGCAGGATCGAGCGCGACCATCTCGGTCGCCTCGGCTGTCAGGGGCGCGGCCGTCGGATCAATCGGGTTGACCTTGATCCCCGCCCCGATCAGCGGCGAACGTTCCGCAACGACTGCGCGGCCCGCAATCGCGTCTGCAGTCACGATGATATCGTCGCCCTGACGACGCAGCAGGTCGACTTGCACGACCTCGAGGCGATCCTCGGGGCCGACAACCAGCACCGTCTGATCGGCGGCAAGGGCGGTGGCAGGCAACAGGGCAACATTATCCAGCGCCGGTTCGGTGATCCGCACGGTGACGAAATCGCCGGGGCGCAGGCCCGGCGCAGCGTCGAGGTTGGCGAACAGTTGCCGCCCTGTCTGGCCCTCGCCGACCACGGCACTTTCCCGGCTGATCCGGCCACTTGCAATCAGCGCCACATCGGCCACCTCAAGCGCCACGCGCACCGGGGCCTTGCGCAGTTGCCCATCCGCATCCAAAAGCCGGGCATACTGGGCGGTCGACAGCCTGAACGCCACCTCGAGTGCTGCCGGGTCCACCAATGCGGCGATCTGTTCATTCGCGCCGATCCGCCCGCCCAGCGACAAGGTGACGCCAGACAGGGTGCCGTCAAACGCGGCGGTAACGACCATGTCGTCAACCACGCGCTGCGCCTCGGCCAGCGCGATCCGGGCGCGTGAAAGCTGCGTTGCCGCCTGATCGACGCGCGCCGCCGCCTGTGCCAATGCCTGCCGGCCAGACAGAAACGCTGCACTTGCGGATGAGAAATCAAGTTCGGCTGCCTCGGTTGCTGCGGTCGTCCCGACGCCGCGGGTTGCCAGATCGCGTGCCCGGGTCAGCGCCTGTTGGCGCAGCGCCACCTGTGCAACCTTGCCGGCCAGATCGTCCTGCGCCAGCCCCTGTGCTGATCGTGCGTCGCGCAATTCCGCCTCGGCGTCCTGCAGGTCGGCGCCGAC
>JBBKXP010000198.1:0-7337 GCA_037969545.1 Paracoccaceae bacterium
GGCCAACGCCGCGCCTGCCGCTGCTGTTGCATCACCCAAGGCGGCACCCAAACCCAAAGCTGCCGCCAAACCCAAGGCCGCTGCGAAGGCCAAGTCAGCCCCGAAAGCCGCTACCGCAACCGCAACCAAACCTGCAGCCAAAACCGCGGCCAAGCCCACAACCAACCCAGTCGCACCCGATGGCAAGCCCGAAATGCTTGCCAAACCGCGTGGCGGCAAGGCTGACGATCTGAAACAGATCAAAGGTGTCGGCCCGAAACTGGAAGCCATGCTCAACGGGATGGGGTTCTGGCACTTTGATCAGGTCGCTGGCTGGCGCAAGGCCGAAGTCGCCTGGGTTGACGAGAATCTCGAGGGTTTCAAGGGTCGAGTCAGCCGTGATGACTGGGTCAAACAGGCCAAGGTTCTTGCCGCCGGTGGCACAACCGAATTTTCCGCCAAGGTCAAGAAAGGCGGGGTCTATTGATCCTGTCGGCGCGGCATGGCTGAAAGACCGGACCCCGAAATTGCCCGGCAGAGGCGCACAGCCGCCCTTGTCATCGTCGCAGCGGGGATGCTTGCCGTTGCCGCGCCCTGGCTGACCAAAGCGCTGGGGCTGGCGCCGCACTATGAGATCTTGTTCTATCTCTTTTCGCTCGCCGGGTTCGTCTGGTCACTGGTCGTGACCTGGACTATCTGGCAAAAGGCCCGCAAATAGACCTGCCCCACAAAGGACACCTCGATGCTCAAGGATCAGGACCGCATTTTCACCAACCTGTACGGGATGCATGACCGTTCGCTGAAAGGCGCCCTGGCACGCGGCCATTGGGACGGCACGGCGGGAATTCTGGCCAAGGGGCGCGACTGGATCGTCACCGAGATGAAGGCGAGCGGCCTGCGCGGGCGCGGCGGTGCGGGTTTCCCAACCGGCCTGAAATGGTCGTTCATGCCCAAGGAAAGCGACGGTCGTCCGGCCTATCTGGTGGTCAACGCCGACGAATCTGAACCCGGCACCTGCAAGGACCGCGAGATCATGCGCCACGATCCGCACACCCTGATCGAAGGTTGTCTGATTGCCTCCTTTGCGATGAACGCCCACGCCTGCCATATCTACATTCGTGGCGAGTATATCCGCGAACGAGAGGCACTACAGATCGCAATCGACGAAGCCTATGCGGCCGGGCTGCTGGGCAAGAATGCCTGCAAATCCGGCTGGGATTTCGACCTCTATATTACCCACGGGGCAGGCGCCTATATCTGCGGAGAGGAAACCGCGCTGCTGGAATCTCTCGAAGGCAAGAAGGGGATGCCGCGGATGAAACCGCCATTTCCGGCCGGTGCAGGCCTTTATGGCTGCCCGACGACGGTAAACAACGTCGAGTCGATTGCCGTCGTGCCGACCATCCTGCGCCGCGGCGGCGCGTGGTTTGCCGGCTTTGGCCGCCCCAACAACGCCGGCACCAAACTGTTCGCGATCAGCGGCCATGTGAACAACCCCTGCGTCGTCGAAGAAGCGATGTCGATCCCCTTCGAGGAACTGATCGACAAGCATTGCGGCGGCATTCGCGGCGGTTGGGATAACCTCAAGGCGGTGATCCCCGGCGGATCGTCGGTGCCCTGCGTGCGCGGCGAAAACATGCGCGACGCAATCATGGATTTCGATGCGCTCAAGGAAAAGGGATCGTCGCTGGGGACCGCAGCGGTGATCGTGATGGACAATTCGACCGACATGATCAAGGCGATCTGGCGGCTGGCGAAATTCTACAAGCACGAAAGTTGCGGCCAGTGCACCCCATGCCGCGAAGGCACAGGCTGGATGATGCGGGTTATGGAACGGCTGGTGACGGGCGACGCGGCGGTCGCGGAAATCGACATGCTGTATGACGTGACCAAGCAGGTCGAGGGGCACACCATCTGCGCGCTGGGCGACGCCGCCGCCTGGCCGATTCAAGGGTTGATCAAGAACTTCCGGGACGAGATCGAGGATCGGATCAAAGGCAAACGGGTGGCAGTGGCGGCGGAGTGACGTCGTGACTGTTCCCTTCTTCGGATTTTTGTCCTACGA
Organism: Paracoccaceae bacterium; assembly: GCA_037969545.1. Classification (GTDB taxonomy): domain Bacteria; phylum Pseudomonadota; class Alphaproteobacteria; order Rhodobacterales; family Rhodobacteraceae; genus JBBKXP01. Next base: position 2,045 of record JBBKXP010000198.1, read on the forward strand.
CGTGATCCTGCTTATTGTTTTAGTCCTAATTGTTTTCTATTTCGGTATTATTCTAGAGCGCTTGAGTTCAGCAAAGCTTCAGTATTATGATCATTTCGACCATGGAATTGGCGAATTCGCTATTAACTTGGCGGAAATCAGTAATCGGTTTGATAACATTGCAGAACATCATGAATCCTTGGCTCAAAGTATCGAGTCAATCAAAGATATGATTGAGCTTGAGGTTGAATCCAATGACCGAGATTGATACGCCAATTGCCGAACTGAACATCGGCCAGCTCCTGCACCCATCGGATGATCCGCGCAGTGCCGAATTCACCGACAATTCGGATCGGGTCAACGCGATTGCAGAACGCTCGGCCGGGTTCATCTGGCGCTGCGTCGACGAGGCGGCGACGCTGAGGGCCGAGGGGATATCGCTTTACGACGGCGACCCGAATGCGATCTGCACGATGTCGGTTTGGGAAAGTCGGGCCGACCTTGCCGATTTCGTGCTGCGCACGGTGCACGGATCGTTTCTTCGGCGGCGGGCGACATGGTTCAAACCGCAGGATCACCGCACCAGATGTTATCTGGCCGCTGCCCTTGGGTCATGTTCCGACCTTTCGCGAAGGGTTGGACAGGCTGGCGCATCTAAGCGCGCATGGCGCAACGGATAAGGCCTTTGATTTCAAATATATGCAGGCTAACATGCCGCAAACGCAGTCCGGTCTGCCGCAGGAGGGTCACCGGCCCGAGGGCGACATACCGCAATGACAGGGACGTAGGGACAAATTGATTTTACGGATAAGTATTGTGGGATTGGCGCTTTTGGCGCTTGGAGCATGTGACGAGGCGGCGACGGGGGCGGCAAGCGGTACTCCCGCAGCGCCGCCAATGGGCGTCCCGGTGTCAAGCAACATCACTGTCGGTGACAAGACCTATACGGTGCGCCGGATCACCAACGACCGTGTGCCGGTTGTCAACCTTGTCGGTTCGATCGCGGTGCAGCCGGACGGGTCAGAAGTGATCGTGCCGCCAGCCTCTGGCGGTACCAAAATCGGCAATTCCGTGCGTATCGCCGGTGCGACGGGTTTGGTCGAAGCTGCGGGCGTGATGCTGCGGGTCTGCGGCAAGAACCCGGCCGGAGCCCCGCTTTGGGCCCCTGAGCCGGTACCATACCTGACAGATACCGGCGAATTCGTCTTTTCCAACGTCTGCTAGGCGGGATCGGGCAAATCGCAACCTGAAACATCTCAGGGCACCGAAATGGGGCCGCCTCTGCGGTCGCCGCGGCGTAACCGCTGGCCGCCGATTTTGAAACTTCGGTCTGCCGGGCGCAACACCGTTTGAGCGGGCGTCGAGAATCCCCGAGGCGGGCTTTGGATCACCCCGGTCAAACGTTCGCGCTTTTCCGCCACTCTATCCGAAATCATCAGCTTGATATTGAATATCACCGCGCCTGGGCCGATCTGAGGTTTCAGAACAAGGCCGCAATGGGGGCATGACCCCCGGCAAGCGGTGCAAATTGGAGCGAGCGCAATGTCATACAAGATCACCATCGTGGGTGCCGGAATCGGCCTGGTCCTGAGCCTGCTGGGCGGTTCCCTTGCCGCCAAACCCGCACTGAAAGATGTCGAGCAGGTGCGCGAAGGCATCATCACCGCCGGCATGGCGATCGAGATTGGCGATGTCTGCCCCGACGTCTCAGTCCGCCTGATCCGCGGCTATTCGTTTCTGAACAGTCTCAAGAACCATGCCCGCACGCTTGGTTACTCCGAAGACGAGATTTACAGCTACACCCACGACAAGGCCGAGGAAGAGCGGCTCAAGGTCGTCGCCCGCGCCCGTCTGACCGATATGGGTGCGGTCAGCGGCCAGCCGGAAACCTATTGCACAGTGGGCCGCAGCGAAATCGCCAGCGACACCCAGTTGGGTCGCCTGCTGCGCTGATTTTTCGCAGCCTTTGGTGAGGTTCCGGCTGGCATCGCGGTGCCAGCCGCGCTAGAACCGCGACGACTGTTGCGCTACGCCCTGCGCGGTGCGACGAGACGCAACCGAAGGCTGGCCCATGTCCGATCCGTCCACCGACCTGCGCAAACTGATCATCGACGGAATTGAAGTCGCGGTGCCCGGGGCGATGACCCTGATTCAGGCTTGCGAGATCGTGGGCATCGAAATTCCGCGTTTCTGCTATCACGAACGCCTGACCATCGCCGGCAACTGCCGGATGTGTCTGGTTGAGGTCGTGGGCGGGCCGCCCAAACCCACCGCATCCTGCGCAATGCAGGTCAAGGATCTGCGCCCCGGCCCCGAAGGCCAGCCGCCCGTCGTCAAGACCAATTCCCCGATGGTCAAAAAGGCCCGCGAGGGCGTTATGGAATTTCTGCTGATTAATCATCCGCTGGATTGCCCGATCTGCGATCAGGGCGGCGAATGTGATTTGCAGGATCAAGCTATGGCCTATGGCGTGGATTTCAGCCGCTACCGGGAACCCAAACGCGCGTCCGAAGACCTTGATCTGGGGCCACTGGTCGAAACCCACATGACCCGCTGCATTTCCTGCACCCGCTGCGTGCGTTTCACGACCGAGGTGGCGGGCATCCACCAGATGGGCCAAACTGGGCGCGGTGAAGATGCCGAGATTACGTCCTATCTTGGCCAGACACTCGACAGCAACCTGCAAGGCAACATCATCGACCTCTGTCCGGTCGGCGCTCTGGTCAGCAAACCCTACGCCTTTACCGCCCGCCCATGGGAACTGACCAAGACCGAAAGCATCGATGTGATGGATGCGCTGGGGTCGAACATCCGCGTCGACACCAAGGGGCGCGAGGTCATGCGCATGCTGCCGCGCAACCATGACGGCGTGAACGAGGAATGGATTTCCGACAAGACCAGGTTTGTATGGGACGGGCTGCGCCGCCAGCGGCTCGACACGCCATATATCCGCGAAAACGGCAAGCTGCGCAAGGCGACGTGGGGCGAGGCGCTGACGGCTGCCGCAAACGCCATGGAGGGCAAAAAGGTCGCCGGTCTCATTGGTGATCTGGCCCCGGTCGAGGCAGTTTTTGCGCTGAAGCAATTGATCGAAGGTTTGGGCGGCCATGTTGAATGTCGCACCGATGGGGCGCATCTGCCTGCAGGCAATCGCGGCGCCTATGTAGGGACCGCCCGGATCGAGGATATCGACAGCGCCGAAATGATCCTGCTGATCGGCACCGATCCGGCGACGGAATCGCCGGTGCTGAACGCCAGGATTCGCAAGGCATGGAACGCCGGGGCGCGGGTCGCCCGTATCGGCGCACCCGCCAATCTGACCTACGACACGATCCCGATGGGTGGCGACCGTGCCGCCCTTGCCGACCTTGCGGCGATGGACCACAGCGACAAAAAGGGCGTCGCCGGGGTCATGATCATCGGGCAGGGCGCTCTGACCGAGGCTGACGGCGCTTCGGTGCTGGCCACGGCAATCAATGCCGCCCTTGCCGCCAATTCCAAGGTGCTGATCCTGCACACCGCCGCATCCCGCGTCGGCGCGATGGACGTGGGTGCTGTGGCCCCGGATGGCATGGCAGATGTGTTGGGGGCCGAGGTGATTTACAACCTTGGCGCCGATGAGGTCGACATCGCCCCCGGTGCCTTTGTTATCTATCAGGGCAGCCACGGCGACCGTGGCGCACACCGTGCAGACATCATCCTGCCCGGTGCCGCCTATACCGAGGAAAACGGCCTGTTCGTCAACACCGAAGGCCGCCCGCAACTGGCTCTGCGTGCCGGTTTCGCGCCCGGCGAAGCCAAGGAGAACTGGGCGATCCTGCGGGCGCTGTCTGCGGAGCTGGACGCGACACTGCCCTATGACTCGCTGGCCGCCCTGCGCACCATGCTGGTCGCGGCGCATCCGCATTTGGGCGATATCGACGTGGTGGCCGAAAACGAACTGACCCCTTTGAAAGCGGGCAAATTGGGCAAGGGTGCATTCCGCAATGCCGTGACCGATTTCTACCTGACCAATCCGATTGCGCGGGCTAGCGCCGTGATGGCCGAGCTTTCTGCCAATGCTGCCGCCCGTCGTTACGTCAAGGTCGCGGCCGAATAAGTGCGCCAACTTGCCATCATCCCTTTGCTGGCACTGACCGCCTGCAATCAGGGCCCGGATGTGGCCGGGCAGTCGGCGTTCAACCCCGGCTATCAAGGTATCGAAACCCGTCTGCTCGACGGTGATCTGGTGAATGTCCAGGTCGCCATGACGGGGGCCCGCGGCCCCGACGATGCCAGCAAATACGCTGAATGTGCCGCAGCGCAATATACCCTGATCCGCGGTTTCGGCTTTTTGCGGCATGTCCGCACGACGGTCGACGAACAGGCTGGAATCTGGCGGGCAGATGCTGTTTACACCATCTCGCCAGCCCTTCCCCGGGGGCTCAAGACATTAGACGCCGAAGTCACGGTCGCCGATTGCGGTGCCCTTGGCATCCCAACGGTGTAAGAGGACAGAGATGGTTGAATTCTTCACCACCACCAATACGGGGATCGCCCTGGTGATCCTGGGGCAGTGCCTCTTGTTGCTGATCCCGCTGCTGGTGGCGCTGGCCTTCCTGATGTATGCCGACCGCAAGATCTGGGCGGCAGTGATGATGCGGCGCGGGCCGAACGTGGTGGGTATTTTCGGACTGCTGCAATCCTTTGCCGATTTCCTGAAATACATCGTCAAAGAGGTCGTGGTGCCCGCAGGGGCCGACCGCACGGTGTTCTTCCTCGCCCCGATCATCTCATTCGTGCTGGCCACGATCGCCTGGGCGGTGATCCCGTTCAATGAAACCTGGGTTCTGGCTGACATCAACGTCGCCATCTTGTACGTCTTCGCCGTTTCCAGCCTCGAGGTTTACGGGGTCATTATGGGTGGCTGGGCGTCGAATTCGAAATATCCGTTCCTCGGCTCGCTGCGCTCTGCCGCGCAGATGATTTCCTACGAGGTGTCGCTGGGCCTGATCATCGTCGGCGTCATCATCTCGACCGGCAGCCTGAATTTCGGGGCCATCGTCGCGGCACAGGACGGCGATTACGGGATGCTGAACTGGTATCTGATCCCGCACTTTCCGATGGTATTCCTGTTTTTCATCAGTGCCTTGGCTGAAACCAACCGTCCACCATTCGATCTGCCAGAAGCCGAAAGCGAACTCGTCGCCGGCTATCAGGTCGAATATTCCTCGACCCCCTATCTGCTGTTCATGATCGGCGAATACGCCAACATCGTCTTCATGTGCGCGATGATCAGCCTGCTGTTCTTCGGCGGCTGGAACCCGGGCTTCCC
>JBBKXP010000199.1:0-2841 GCA_037969545.1 Paracoccaceae bacterium
ACCCGCCATCGACGACACCCAGAACCTGAGCATCCGGCAGGCGGCAATTATCAAAATCAAGGATCATGTTCTTGTAGCCGCGGTGGCTGACCGATTTGTAGCCGTCCCGGATGGTAAACCCCGGGGTCCCGCGATCCACCAGGAACGCAGTGATCCGTTTTTTGACACCCTTGTCGGTTATATCCTCGCCCGTCGCCATGAAGACGATGACGAAATCGGCGTGTTCGGCGCCCGAGATGAAGTGTTTGGTCCCGTTCGCCACCCAATCGCCGCCGTCCCGCCGCGCCGCGCATGTCATTCCCCGCACGTCCGACCCGGCGCCGGGTTCGGTCATCGCCAGCGCGTCCATCCGTTCGCCGCGCACCGCAGGCATCAGGTAGCGGTCGATCTGCTCGCCGGTGCAGGCCATCAGGATGTTCTGGGGCCGGCCAAAGAAATGGTTCAGCGCCATCGACCCGCGCCCCAGTTCCCGTTCGACCAATGCGAATTCCAGATGGTTCAAGCCGGCGCAACCGACGCTTTCGGGGAAATTGCAGGCGTAGAAACCCAGTTGAAGCGTCTTGCGTTTGATCTCGGCGGCGATCTCGGCGGGCACCTCGCCGGTTCGCTCCACCATCGCCTCGTGCGGATAGATCTCGTTCTCGACAAATTTGCGTACCGTGTCGACAATCATCGCATGTTCGTCGGTCAGCCCATAAATCATCTCATTTGGCATAGTCAGAGCCTTCTTCATCCAGAATTGCCTTGAGTTCCGCCAGATATCGCACGTCCTGTTCGGGGTAATTCTCCAGTTGCCGTGCCGTCTTTTCCGCGATCTCGTCGGGGATACGGCGCAGCGTCATGCCGGTTTGCAGCGCCCGGATATAGGTCTCGGCGGCGCGTTCGAAATAGTAAAGGCGGTTGAACGTCTCGGCGACGGTTGCGCCGATCACCAGCACCCCGTGGCTGCCCATCACCATGACCTTTTGCTTTGGATCGCTGAACAGGGCGGCGCAGCGCGCGCCTTCTGCCTCGAACGCCAGCCCGCCATAGTTTTCGTCGATCACCACCCGATTGAAAAAGGTGCAGCAGTTCTGGTCGATTGGTGGCAGGCGGCTGTCCTTCAGGCAGGCCAGAACGGTGGCAAAGATCGAATGGACATGCATCGCGCAGCGGGCGTGTGCCACCCCCTTGTGCAGCGCACCGTGCAGCCCCCAGGCCGTCGGGTCGGGCGCGTTCGGCCCGGTCAGCGTCGCCGGGTCATTGGCATCGACCGTGATCAGGTCGCTTGCCTTGATCCGGGAAAAATGCACCTGATTGGGGTTCATCAGAAACCGCGTGCCATCCTCGTTGATCGCGAGTGAAAAGTGGTTGGCGACACCTTCGTGCATGTTCAGACGGGCCGTCCAGCGAAGCGCGGCCGCCAGATCGGCCCGTTCGGCAGTGTGATCCAGATTTGCGTGGCGTGTCATCACGTCCCCCTTGTCGCGGATATCAACCATGTTCTGCCACGCCTTGCCCCATTCAGCCACGTCTGAAAACGACAACCTTTGGGGGCTTGCACATGCCGGGCGGATGGGAAAAACTTGTTCATGGAGTATCCTGCATACCCGACATGGCTGAAATGCACCCGCCGCCTCCCGTTGCGGCGTCCGTTATTTTGCGGGCAAGACCAAAGGAACATCCATGAATATCGCTGACCCGGCCCTGCCGATCCACAGCCCGCCGGTGCCTGCGCCGCAATCCTTCAGCGACGCCGCCAAGGCCGTCGCCCGGCTCAAGGAACTGTACACGACCGCCGCCAGCTTTTTGGCACACGAGTTTTCCGGGGCCCTGCGCAACGGCAAGCCGCAAACCCGTTTTCGCGCCTTTTACCCCGAAATACGCCTGACGACGACCAGCTATACCAGCACCGATAGCCGCCTGTCATACGGCCATGTGGCCGAGCCGGGAACATATGCCACCACCATAACCCGCCCGGATCTGTTCAGCAGTTACCTGGAACAGCAGATCGGCCTGCTGATCCAGAACCACGGGGTGCCGGTGCAGATCGGTGCGTCGGAAATTCCCATGCCGGTACATTTTGCTGTCGCCAACGAGGCTGCGATCACCGTCCCTCAGGAGGGCGCGATGGATTTCACCCTGCGCGATGTCTTCGACGTGCCCGACCTGACGACGACCCACGACAATATCGTCAACGGCTTCGGTTATGTCTACCCGGACGGTGCCTGGCCTCTGGCGCCGTTCACCGCCCAGCGGATCGACTATTCGCTGGCCCGCCTGTCGCATTATACCGCGACCGAAGCGGCGCATTTCCAGAACCATATCCTGTTCACCAACTACCAGTTCTATGTCGAAGAGTTTGAAAGTTACGCCCGCCAGATGCTTGCCGACCCCGAAAGCGGCTACGAGTCATTCGTCGGTCCCGGCAATGTCGAGATCACGAAATCCGACGCCGAACTGCCGACCCCGGCAAAGCTGCCGCAGATGCCGACCTATCACCTGAAACGGGCCGGCGGCGGCGGCATCACCCTGGTCAACATCGGCATCGGCCCGTCGAACGCCAAGACCGCGACCGACCATATCGCGGTTTTACGCCCGCACGCCTGGCTGATGGTCGGGCACTGCGCCGGTTTGCGAAATTCGCAGCGACTGGGCGATTTCGTCCTTGCGCACGCCTATCTGCGCGAAGATCACGTGCTGGACGATGACCTGCCCGTTTGGGTGCCGATCCCGGCGCTGGCGGAAATCCAGATCGCACTGGAGCGCGCCGTCGCATCGGTCACCGAACTCGAAGGCTACGAACTCAAGCGGATCATGCGCACCGGCACCGTTGCCACCATCGACAACCGGAACTGGGAG
>JBBKXP010000200.1:0-5006 GCA_037969545.1 Paracoccaceae bacterium
GATCAGTACACGGATTGAACGAGCTACTTACCGTCCGGGACAGAATGGCGGCATTTGGGATGCTTCCCACGTCAGATGACTCAGGTTTCCCAGTGCTTCGCTGACCCATCGCCGAAAGCGACGGAAGACAAAAGCGTGAAGATCATGTGAGGGGGCCGTGCCCGGTCACGATACTTTTTCTGAATGGAGGACCGCCCATGACACGTGGTTGCGATGCCGCAACTCCGGCAGAAATACCGGCTGCTGGCTGGAAGGACGTGGCCTTTCGCGTCAAGGACGAAATCGCCAAGGATCGCGTCGGCCTGCTTGCGGCGGGCGTTGCATTCTACGGTCTGCTGGCGCTTTTTCCGGCCATCACCGCCGTGCTTGCGATCAGCGGCCTGCTGATCGAGCCGAACCAGATTGTCGAACAGCTCAACAGTCTTTCGGGTCTCGTGCCGGAGGAAGTGATAACGATCATCACCAAACAGGCCACTTCCGTCGCCGGTTCCCGCGAAGGCGGACTGGGGCTCGCCGCCATCCTTGGCCTGTTGATTGCGTTTTATTCGGCATCCAAGGGCATGGCGAGCCTGATGGAGGGATTGAACGTCGCCTATGACGAGGACGAAACCCGCGGTTTTATCAAGCGGACGCTGGTGACATTCGCCCTGACACTGGTGCTGATCGCCGGACTGTTGGTGGCGCTCGGGGTGACTCTGGCCGTACCGGCGGTTCTGGCATTCGTGAACCTGGGATCAATCGTCGCAATGCTGATCAACATGACACTCTGGACCCTGCTAATCGCAATGACGATTTTTGGCTTGTCTGTGCTCTATCGGTATGCGCCCGCCCGCGATGCGCCAGAGTGGAAATGGGCCTCGGTCGGGGCCATTGCCGGGTGCCTCTTGTGGATCGTGGCTTCGGCGGGGTTTGCGTTCTACGTCAGCAACTTCGGTTCGTACAACGAAAGTTTCGGCACCCTGGGCGGAGTCGTCGTCCTGCTCATGTGGTTCTGGTTATCCGCCTACATTATATTGATGGGCGCGGAACTGAACGCCGAACTCGAAGCCCAGACGCGTGCCGACACGACCAAGGGGCCAGACCAGCCGATGGGCCGTAGGGACGCGGAGAAAGCGGACAACCTTGGCACTGCGGCAGGCAAGTGAAAACCGCGACGCAACAGCGGACATTCCGAATATCAATGCCGATCTGCCAGTCCATGACACCACGCCGAACCGGATGACGCCCGATCAACTGGCATTGACGGAATCCGGGTTCGTCATCATCAATGTGCGGCAGACGCCCTGCCGCCAAACTTGGTGACATCACATCTGCAGTTGTTCGCGCCGTTCAAACCACTGCGATCGCGTCCCGGATCACGCAGGCGATCGCCTGATTGACGGTATCTGGATAGGTCCACGGCAGGTAATGGGTTCCCTTCGGAAAGAAGATCTGCCGCGGCCGGGCCCGGCCAACAAGGTGCGTGGCAAGAAATCCGGCGTTGCTTTTGGGCACCAGCGTGTCGCGGTCTCCCTGCAGCAGCGTCACCGGAACATTCACCCGATCCATGCCATTCAGGAGACCGTTCAGGTTGTCGCGCAACCGTATGAGTTCGCGGTTCGAGCTGTTCAAAGCCCGCGGCAGCAGACGCGAGACCCATGACCCCGCCGCAAACCGCTGGATCGGCTGAACATGCTCCAGCCTCGGGTCTGCCGGCGTGCCGATCAGCACAAGTCCCATCACCCGGTCAGGAAATTCCTGCGCCAGACTTAGCGCGACAGGTCCGCCGAACGAGTATCCAACCACAATCGTCCGGTCTTTCAAAAGCGGGGCAATCGCCTGCGCCTGTCCCGCGATCGAGGGGAAAGGCGATGTCGGTCGACTGAGCCCATATCCGGGGCGATCCACGGCGATCCGGTACTGCCCGTCGGGACAGGCATCCAGATAGGGCCACCATTCCGACGCCTGGCCCGGACTGCCATGAATGAACAAAACCCGTTGCCCTGCCGGATCGCCTGCCGCGATATAGCTCAGCGCGATACCGGTGTCCGTCGCCGGCAAGGCCATCCGGTCGACATCGTCCTGACGATCTGACCCGAGTCCCCAGCCGGTGATCAACCGCAACTGTTCGGACCAATGCAGGAAAGGCCGCAGGATGGCCGCAACGACCGGTCGATGTTCCTTTGAACCCGTTGCCGTCACCCGGATCACACAAGGCGGCGGCGTATCGGGCAGGACAAAGTCTACATTGTGAATTTTCACCGCGAAACTGACCTTCCATCGTCAACCATTGAACCCATCCCGCCTATGCGGCGTCCCCACAACTGCCGATACGCCTTATTCTCTGCCTCCACCATTCACGCCTTTGCCAGCGACCTTTCAGCCCCGAGCAGGAAATGCCTGCCGCCACGCTCTCATGTCGTGGCTGCCGCCACGAGCTGCGGCAATGATCGCCGATCGGGCAATGTTTGCATCTTTGTAAACCTCGCATCAGCCTGCTGCATGCCGACGGGGCGATTATGACAACTCTGATTACCAAGCCAAAGGAGCTGGATCATGACACTCAAGTCACTTACCCGTGCGATGACAATTGCAAGCCTGCTGGGATCAACGACGTGCCTTCTGGCGCTGCCCGCCTTCGCCGAAACCGCAACCTCGCCCATCACCACCCCCGAAACGGCCTACGCCTTGCAGCAAGACATGCTGGCAACCGCCGACGAGGCGCTGGCGATGATCACCCAGGTCCACAAGGCCCGGCTGTCTCTGTTCGACGACCGGATCGATGAGGCCAAAGTGGCGCTGGAAACGGCGCGCAACGACATTCGGACCAGCGCGGCCGATCTGCCCGCCAAATTCGTGCACGACTTCACCAATGCGGATTCGACCGAAAAGTATCTTCCGTTTGATATCGCGATGAGCCTGACCGATTACTTCGTCGAAACGCCAGAGAACAAGCTGGCGCTGCAACAGGCTAATGAGTTGATGAAAACCGCACAGCAGGACCAGGCGATCAATGTGCTCCGGATTGCTGCGGTCGATATGAACATGCGGGCCGCGATGCTGCCCTACGAGGCGACGCTGGCATCACTGGACGATGCCATTGGCAGCATCGAGGACGGCAGCTACTTTGACGCCAACCTTGATCTGAAGAAGATCGAGGATTCGGTGATCGTGCGTACCTTCGGGCTGAATTCGATCCCGCAACAGGGCGACATCCAATAGATCAACCCCGTATCCGACAACAACTCTCTTGCAAATTTTGGGGCCCGGCAGCCAATGCCGGGCTCCATTGAGTCCATGCCCGCTGCGGCTGGCGACGATCAGCAGGGACTGAGTTCTATTTGTCTGATCTGTAAGATTCGGGCAAGGCAACGGCAAAGACCTGCCCCTAGATAGGTATTCAAGGACGCAGGCGAACCGAAACTCTCCCCACCGCGCCCCCTGAAACCACAAACCCGAAAGGACAATATCATGTTCCGCAAAACTCTTGTCGCCGTCGCCTTGGCAGCTTCATTGGGCACCGCAATGGCCGCGTCGGCCGCCGGTAACTTCTTTGCTCAGGATCAGACGCAACAAGCCTCCGAGACTGTCCGTCTTGGTGATTTCAATTCACCCGGCGCCGGTTTGGTCGATATCTACGATTTCCGCCTTGGAACCGTTGGCGATCTGCTGGGGTCCACGACGGTAAGGGGTGGCGCGAATGCCGACGTGAAGGTTGAGCTTGGGACCAAGCCCACCGGCAATGTCGTTGCCATCCTCAAGGTCAACGACCAGATGGTCGGGATGGAAATGATCCGGATCGTCGACAACATGTGACAGTTTCCGACTTACAAAAACCCGGGGGGCCGTGCATTGCGGCCCCCGGACCGTTAACAACGAACCGGCAAGCCGCGAACTGCCAATCGGTCACCTTGAACAGCGGCCGCAATCAGCCAAGGCCACGTCCGTTCACCAACGGCATTGTCGCCCGCAAAAAAGAAAGATGCGCCAGATGACCAATACCAGCCATTCTGTGGTCAACGTCCTGGTGCTGCAAGGCGGCGGTGCGTTGGGTGCGTATCAGGCAGGCGCCTATGCCGCCTTGTCGGATGCCGGCGCCGAGCCTGACTGGCTGGCCGGAATTTCCATCGGGTCGATCAATGCCGCGCTGATTGCCGGAAATTCGCCAGCCAACCGCTTGCCCAGATTGCGCGCCTTCTGGGAAGGCTGCAGCGACTGGTTGATGAGCGAGCCGCCGTTCGAGGGCAACTTGACCCGGTCGATGTTTGCCGAATGGGCATCGGCACTTGTGTTGTGGCGCGGTGTGCCGGGATTCTTTCGCCCGCGCGTGCCGCCCGCTGCATTCATGCCGAAAGGATCGCGCGCGGCGACCAGCCACTACGACACGTCCGAACTGCGCGGCACCCTGCTCGACCTGGTCGATTTCGACTACCTTAACGAAAAGGGGCCGCGGCTCAGTATCGGTGCGGTCGACGTGGAAACCGGCAATTTCGACTATTTCGACAGTGCGTCGATGCAGATCACACCGGAACACATCATGGCAAGCGGCGCCCTGCCGCCCGGCTTTCCGGCTATCGAGATTGACGGGCGCAGCTATTGGGATGGCGGGTTGGTTTCGAATACGCCCCTCCAGTTCGTCCTTGAAAACGCCGGTGACGACCCGTTGCAGATTTTCCAGATCGATCTGTTCAGCGCCCGCGGTCGTCGCCCTGAAAACCTGGCCGAGGTGGCGCAGCGCGACATGGATATCCGCTATTCCAGCCGAACCCGGCTGACGACCGACAGGTTCAGCGAACTGCACACCCTGACCCATGCCGCCAACTGCCTGAAATCACGCCTGCCTGCCGAGCTGCAGGACGATCCCGATCTGGCCATTCTCTGCGCAGCGGGTCCGCATTGCCCGATCAGCCTCATGCATCTCATCCACCGAAAGGCAGGCTTTGAAGGCCCCGCAAAGGATTACGAATTTTCGCACGTGACGATGGAGCAGAACTGGCAGGCCGGTTTTCACGACACCTCCACGTCGA
>JBBKXP010000201.1:0-3899 GCA_037969545.1 Paracoccaceae bacterium
CCATCCCAGAACGGGTGGAAGGACGTAATGTGAACTGCCTTCGAGCGCCGCATCGTGCAGATCCCAGTCGGACGATCGGTCCCAGGATGTCTCTTCGAAATGGTGCTGGACATAGAACAGCCACACGCCGGCTGAGGCCGCGACCAGCGCAGTGGGCAATACCGTCAGCAGCACCGGAACGACCCCGGCCAACCAGATTGCCGCACCGATAAGGGTTGCCAGTGCGGCGTTCGTCGCCATGACACTGAACCAGGATGACCCTGACTGCATTGACCCGATTGGAAGTCGGTTCTCCAGAAAGAACAGATAGGCCGGCACGATACCGTCCAGGAAGAGGGGGTGGCGGTAGAGCCAATATCCTATCCGCCCAGCCCGCGAGCGGCTGCGATACTCGTCAATTGTCAGTGTCTTCACATCGCCGATGCCGCGGCGGTCGAGATTACCGGCGGAGGCATGGTGAATCGCGTGCTTTTTCCGCCAGACATCGTAGGGCGTCATGGTGAAGACCCCCAGAACCCGACCTGTCCAGTCATTGGTCTGCCGGTTGCGAAAGAATGATCCATGCCCACAGTCATGCTGAATGACGAAGGCGCGAACCAGAAACGCGCCATTCAGGGTGGAGATGAACGCAGCAAGCAAATAGCTGACGGACAGCGACCACCATGCCAGCGCCATGAGCAGGGCGAACGGACCAAGCGTCATCAGCAACTCAAGAATGCTGCGCAGTGGTGACGGCTCGCGATAGTGCGCAAGGATCCGCACCCAGTCCCGCCCGCTTTCCGGGCCAGTCATAGCGTTGCCTCTCAGTGCGATCATCCTGTCTCCTTCGTTATGCAGTGCGCAAGCCCATCGGGGCATTTGTCGGTGAACATCGAAAATGCGGCATACCCGACCGACCGGCTATCCCGCACTGACGCAGGTTAGTTGGAGCGAGCCTTGAGGCATTGGGGTAACGTCCCAACGACGCGATCACTGCCCACCGTAACTGCCCGGTTCTTGGGTTGGCGGGCCACTGCCATCAGACATGAACCGCCAACACGCAGGTGAAGGTCGTCGTGTGATTGCGGGCGCCTTCAGATCCTGTCGTGGCAGGCCGAAGGATGCAGCCTCAACTGTCAATTTGCACTGATCCACATCAGTGCACGGCAAACGATTCTCGCCCAAGCTTCGTTCGTTCCAACCAAGGTGAAGGCGCTGCCTGATACCACCTGCGCAGGAGCATCTTGCTGGGTTTCATTGTTGGCACGGGGAGCGGCGCAGGCCGGACAGTGATGAAATTGAACCACAATACCATGGGTCTTCAAGCGGAAACGAATTCAAACTGCATCGCCGAAGCGGATCATCGCATTGCCAACCACCTGGCGATGCTGTCCAGCTACGTTCGCCTCAAGGGGGCGGGAACCTTTCAGTCCGATCAGCCGCCGGATGCCGATGACGTGCGATGTCTGATCAGGCTGATTGTCGCCCAGATCGACGCGATTTCGGACCTGCACCGTATCCTGTCAGTCGAGGGAAACCCGAACACTCTGAACCTGAGCTACTCCTTGTCCAGGATGTGTGACGCAATGAATGCCAGTGTCGCAAGTGAGACCAAAATTGTCCAAACACTTGAGAAGGGCTGCGAGGTTGCGTCGCGATCCGTTTTGCCTGTTACGCAGGTCTGCGCGGAGATCATCACAAATGCACTGAAGCACGGACGCAACTCTGACGGTCCGGGCAACATCCGGGTTGCATGTCGCAAAAGCTCTGGCGGAACCGTTATCGTCGAGATCAGCGACAACGGTCCCGGCCTATCCGACAGGTCCGCAGAAACCAGGAAGGATGGCCTTGGAAATTGCTTGGTCGACGCGCTGATCGAGCAGGTAGACGGGCGCATCGACTATCTTTCGACCTCCCAAGGCCTAACAGTCCGCGTGACATTGCCTGCAGCACGGGAAATAGCCGCGAGCCGAACGGGCAGCCTAAAGCAAAATCGCCAAGATCATTCGAGCGTTGCACAATTGCCGACATATCAAAGGTGACGATCCGTTTTCGACGGGATACCAATTGAATAATTCTGATGTTGATGGCCAAGATGGTCATCGCAAGGAATGCGGACCTCGATCATGGCGTGATGCTGCCACGAGGCTTCTGCCGGGTCCAGAATCAATTTAGCCTCCACGTCTCTGGAGGACTCGTTAAACGTTGAGGTGAAATGTAAAAGCAAAAGCCAGACTATTTAAGTTTGGCTTTAAGATTGTGATTTAGATCTATTTTTTAGTTGCGGGAGGAGGGTTTGAACTCCCAGCATCGGTGGCGCCAAACTCGATCCCCATCACGCGTCCATGGCTTTCCTAGGACTTTGCGTCGGGATCCGGCGATCCTGTCCGTTCGATCACCAAGGGAAGTCGAGCCATTCCTCCTGATCGATCAAAATCTCCCCGCCTGACGCGAAGGGGAAAAGCGATCATTCGCTGTGCAATCCGCCAACGTTCGCTCAGCGGTGTGGTTTCAACGAGTTGCTGTGATCACACCATCCGTGCTGCGCCCGCACGGGACGTCGAGAGGAAGGGCGTATTTTGTTGAAAAACTCTTTCTTGATCAAGGCCGGTTTCGCTGATTCAATTCCCATAATGATTGGGGGATTTAGCGATGATGGGACCGAAGCAAGAAGCACAGGCGGCCCTGTTTTATGAGTTCTCGCTGGATGATCATGTTCCTCATGATCATCTGCTGCGGTCGATAGATCGGTTCGTCGATCTGAGCGACATTCGGGTGCACCCAGCCGACTTCTACAGCCACACTGGCCGTCCATCGATTGATCCCGAACTGCTGATCCGGATGCTGCTTGTGGGATATTGCTCCGGCATCCGATCCGAACGACGGTTGTGCGAGGAGGTGCATCTGAACCTCGCGTATCGCTGGTTTTGCCGCCTCGATCTGAACGACCAGGTGCCAGACCACTCGACGTTTTCCAAGAACCGCCATGGCCGTTTACGGGAGAGCGAGCTGCTGCGGCATCTGTTCGAAACGACCGTCGCCCGGTGCATTGAGGAAGGATTGGTCAGCGGCCAACGCATGGCGATTGATGCGAGTTTGATTGAGTCGGACGCGAATAAGCAGAACTCGACACCGAAGGAGGAATGGGATGCGTCCAGCGTCGATCCAACGGATGCGCCACGCGCTGTGCGCGAGTATCTCGACACGCTGGATGAGGCTGCGTTAGGTGCTGCCAGCGAGGTGCAACCCAAGTTCACGTCCCATTCCGATCCGGCAAGCCAATGGACAGCAGCCCGTAAAGGTCCTGCATTCTTTAGCTATTCGGACAATTACCTCATCGACACCGATCATGCGGTGATCATCTATGTCGAGGCGACGCGTTCAATCCGGCCGGCAGAGGTTGGGTCGACAAAGACCATGCTGGAGCGGGTCAAAGAGAAGTTCGACCTTCACCCCGAGCGCCTGATCGCAGATACGGCCTATGGCACCGGCCCGATGCTGGGTTGGCTCGTCGATCGCAAGATCGCGCCGCACATTCCCGTCTTCGACAAGTCAGGCCGGAATGACGGCACCTGGACCCGGGCCGACTTCGAATGGGATGCCGAGCAAAATCAGTATATCTGCCCCGAGGGCGAGGCGTTGAGGCAGTTCCGCCGAAACTATTGCGATCCTACCAGAGGGCCGACCGGCAAGGGAGTCGCAAAATATCGCTGCCTCAAACACACCTGCCAGGCCTGTCCGTCAAAGCAGCGCTGCTGTCCGAACATGGACTTCCGTTCCATCACTCGCGAAGAGCAAGAAGACGCCCGTCAGGTTGCCCGCGATATTGCCAAGACCCGGCAATACGACATCTCGATGCGGCTGCGAAAGAAGGTCGAGTTGATCTTCTCGAGTGATGGAACGGAAGTCCATGTTCGGAC
>JBBKXP010000202.1:0-2535 GCA_037969545.1 Paracoccaceae bacterium
GCCGAACATATGATCGTTTATGTCGGCATGGGCATCCACATGGATCAGTGCCACTGGGCCGTGCTTCTTGGCGATCGAACGGAGCACCGGCAGCGACAGCGTGTGATCGCCACCCATGGTCACCGGCACGACGTCATGTTGCAGCACCTGATCGTAAAAGGCCGTGATGCGCTTGACCGTGTCCTTCAGATCGAAGGTGTTGATCGCCACATCTCCGATATCGGCGACCTGCATGTGCGCAAAAGGCGCTGCCTTGGTCCACATGTTATAGGGCCGCAGCATCGTGCTTTCCGCCCGGATCTGCTTGGGGCCAAAGCGCGTGCCCGAGCGCCAACTGGTGCCGATGTCCATCGGAACGCCGATCAAGGCTGCGTCCAGTCCCTCCGCGCTTTCGGCAGAAGGCAGGCGCATGAAGGTTCCCGGCCCGGCGAAGCGTGGCATTTCGTTACCGCCGAGCGGTTGGTTGTATCTATCCGACATGTAATTGCTCCTATGGGTTGCCGAAGCGGGTTCCGACAAGTTTTGCGATATCGGAACTGTGCTGCTCAGACGTCTTTTTCGCGAAGCCAGTTCGTTATCAGTTCCCGATGCCGGTCCCCCGAGAACGACTTGAAATGCCCGCCATGAACAACGCGAACCGGCAGGGTGAGCAAACGTTTCATGCTGTCGACATATTGCGCCATCTCCGCCTCGTCGTCGCTTTCGATCAACGGGCCGTCATAGAGGATATCGCCGGAAATCAGCATCCCCGTCGCGGCCTCCCATAGCGCGATGCCGCCCGGGCTGTGACCGGGCGTGTGTATGACCTCGAACCGCCGGTCGCCCAGATCTACGATGCTGCCATCATGCAATATCCGCGTCGCCGGGGCGGATTTCACGGTATAGGTTGAGGACTCATAGGGTTCCGGTGGCAGTTCGGTAAAGATTTCGTCGGTCACATATTCCGACGCCCAGGTATTCTCGCGCGAGGGGGAAGCGAGGATATCGGCTTCGGCGGAATGGCATAGGCGGCAGTCAAATTCGTGATGGGTTCCGATATGGTCGAAATGGGTATGACTCGCCACGGCATCCAGCGGGCGCTCGGTGACCAAAGGTACCCATTCACGCAAAGACAGAACGCCCATGCCGCTGTCGACCAGCATGTCCTTGTCGCGCCCGCGCACGTGCCAGATGTTGCAGCGGAAGAACTCCTTGATATGAGGCTCGTCGATCCAGGTCACACCACCGGAGAGCTTGCGGATACGGTACCAGTCTTCGGGCCGCGAATGTTTCATGAGCCGACCTCCAGCGTCATCGGATTCGACGCGAAAAGAGGGATCACCTGCCCCTTTTGCGGCAGACCATCGACCGGCAGATGCGCGATATAGGTTTGCACCTCCGCTTCGGCCGTCTGGAAATGGCAGCGGTGAAAGGTGCCAAAGAATGATGCCTCGGTAAGCCGGGCCTCGCCCAGGCCAATATCTCCGGAGGGACCGATGTTCTCGGGCCGCGCGGCATAGACCTTGCCCGTGCCCGCGGGACACCCCATGCGCGCCTCGGGGATCATGTTCAGATCGCCCATGAAATTTGCGGAGAACAGGGTCTTGGGGCGAAGATACACGTCTTCCGGGGCTCCCGCGTGTTCGACCTTCCCGTGGTTCATGACGGCGATCCGATCCCCGATTGCCATCGCCTCTTCCTGATCGTGGGTCACATGCACAAAGGTCGTCCCAACCTTGCGCTGAATGGCCTTCAACTCTTCCTGCATCTGGCGGCGCAGTTTCAAATCAAGCGCGCCGAGCGGTTCGTCCAACAGCAGCACCTCCGGCTCGACGGCCAGCGCGCGTGCCAAGGCGACACGCTGCCGCTGGCCGCCGGAGAGTTCATGCGGCTTTCGCCCGGCCTTGTCCAGAAGCCCGACCAGATCGAGCATCTCCTCCGCCTTGGCACGCCGTTTGGCCTTTCCCTGCCCACGCATCCGCGGGCCAAAGGCTACATTGTCGCGCAGGGTCATCTGCGGGAACAACGCATAATCCTGAAACATCGTTGTGGTCGGACGGTCCTTGGCCGGCACGCGCGACATGTCCTTACCGCCGATCAGAACCTGCCCTGTGGTCGGGGTCAGAAACCCGCCGAGGATGAACAGCAGGGTGGACTTGCCGCAGCCGGACGGGCCCAAAAGGACAACGAACTCGCCAGCTGCAAACTCAAGATTGATGTTATCAAGTGCCTGAAACGCGCCGAAATGATGGGACAGCGCTTGCAGGGAAACATTGGCGGTCATGTCTTGGGCTTTCTGAATACGGTCAGTTCCAGCAGGATCAGGATCACGATGGACACAATGAACACCAGCGAGCCAATTGCGTTGGTCGCAGGGGACAAGCCCGAGCGCAGCATCGACCAGATCTCGACGGGAAGGGTGACGTCAAAGCGGGTCAGCAGGAAGGCAATGATGAATTCGTCCCAGCTGAATGTGACGGAGAGAAAGAAGGCGGCGAGCAAAGCCGGTTTCAGCATCGGCGCAGTCACGAGAAACAGGACCTGCATGTCCGAGGC
>JBBKXP010000203.1:0-7155 GCA_037969545.1 Paracoccaceae bacterium
ATCCAGAAGCTCTTCAATGGTCCCGGTGCCATCGGTCAGAACGACTTCGTTGGCATTGTATTCCGGCATACCTTCCAGTTCGACCTCAGAGGTCTGCGGCAGATAGACAACGCCGTCGCGGACCCGCAAACGGTCGATGGGAAGCGCGATTTCCTTCTCGCCGAGGCCCAGAAAACCACCCATGCCGACGATCACGACAACGGTTTCGCCGCGCACACCGACATAGTCGATCTCGCCCACATCCTCGCCACCTTCACTGATCACGTTCATGTTGATCAGGTCAGCGACACGCATCCGGCTGATCGGGTTTGCCGTCACATTTTCGCGGTAGGCCTGACGATCTTCTTCCGACGCCATCGCGCCGCTCTCGTCGGTCTGGTAGTCCGTCACGTTGATGACGGCCTCGCTCTGTTCGACATTCACGTCCGCATCGGCGTTTTGTGTGATGTCGACCTCGGCCGCCTCATCGGCTTCCAGCACGGTCACGTCCGCACCATCGGCCTGATCGACGATCACGTTCGCGTCGGCCTGTTCAACGGAAATATCGGCAACATCGGCCTGATTCACCTGAACATCGGCCTCGGCGGACTCGATACGCACCTGCGGCTCGGATTCCTGAATCGTGATTTTCGGCTCGGGACGCACAAAGCGGACAACCGGCTCTGGCTGCATGACGCTGACCTGCGGATCGGCCGTATCCACGTCGACGACGGGCTTGGGAATTTGCACCGTCACGATGGGTTCGGGGATCACGACCGTGATGATGGGCTGACCCTGTTCGATGGTGATGATCGGTGCGACCTGCTGCACCGTCACGGTGGGCTTGGGCACGGTGACGCTGATTTCGGGCTGCGGCTGTTCGACCGTGACGATCGGCGCGGCCTGATCGACGGTGACCGTCGGATCGGGCACGACAACGTCGACTATCGCATCTTCCTGTGTCACCACGACCTGACCGCCCTGTGCGGGAACCAGCGTTTCGGTGGTGTCGGTGGTTGTTGTTTGCGCGACCGCACCGGTTGCAACAAAAGTGCCGAGCGCGACCGAGCCCAGCAGAGATCTCATGCTCTGTGTCATCGTCTGTTCCTTGTAATGGCTGAACCGGCAGAACCGCCGATTCTTGAAGCTGACCCAATTCTATTCGCGATGACGCATTGCCATATTAATCCCTGACAAGGTTTCTGCCCTTTTGGCGCTATATTGGTGCCACGGCCAAATGGTGGCGTGTCGCCCGGCGCCCGGAGCCTGACGAAATCGCGGTGTGGTCTTGCGATCCGCCAATCGGGCCGATGAAACATCCGTGCCGACCAGTTACAAAGTCTGCGCAGGGCAGGACCGCCGCATTGCGCGCAGGGCGCTAATCTCTGATAAGGTTTGCGCATTTAGGTTGCTTGCCGGCGCTGAAATTGATTGGTCTTTGGAATACCGTGCGCAATTGTCCCGACGGAAAGGTCGTCAAAACGATGAGTATCGCAGGACCAGACGAAGGCGGCATGACCGCTGATCGCCAAGCCCCGCCCGGTCAGGCAAAGCCCGGTGTTTTCGTCGTCGGCATCATGAAGATGGAGGTCGAAGGCCGCAATTCCGACCATTTCAACAAGATTGTCACGCAAGCCATTGTCGCGCTTGACGCGGCCTTTGCACAGGAGCCGTGCCTGCAGACGCAATCCCTGTCATTTTCCGGGCCGCATCTGACGCCGGGTGCCGGCAACTACGCCCCGCTCGATTTCCTCGAGATCGGGCTTGCCGAGAAACTGGAACGCGACCTTCCGTTTCTGCTGATCGTCACAGAGGTCGATCTGTCGTCGTCGTCGCTTGCCTATACCCTTGCACTGCCGAGCCAGCTGACGAATATCGCGGTCCTTTCGACACGTCGACTGAGCCCCGGATTCTGGGGCGACGAGCCTGATTGCGAAAAAGCGGCGACGCGGCTTGCCCGCTTGATGCTTCACAGTTTTGGCCATCTTGTCGCGCTCAGTCACGAGCGCGACCGTTCGAACGTGATGTATCCCTTTGAACAGGTCGAGGATCTTGACTCCATGAAGAATTTCACCGATGCGCAGCTCGGGCAAATTGCCCGCGTTCTGCCGCAGGAGGCGCATGCGCAATCCACGCGCGACGCCAAACTGCGGTTCATCTGCTGGACGCTTGTCCACGATTGCGGTCCCATCTTGCGGGCGGTGATGCGCGCGAACCCGCTTCGTCTGCTGACACGGATGCCGACGATGCTTGCGGCGGCGCTGTCGGTGATTGTCGTGCTGCTGTTCGGCGCGGAAACCTGGGATGTCGCAAGTGCCGTGTCCGTGCCGCAAATCCTGTCCTTTTCGGTGATGTGCCTGGCTGCGGCTGCTTTCGTCCTTTACCGCGCCTTCGCCTTTGATGCCTTGCTGAGCCGCGACAGGCGAATTACTGAATCCGGCATCGTCACGACCGCAGCAACGATATTGAGCCTGCTGCTGACCCTTCTGGCGATCTTCAGTTTTCTCGGGGGGCTCATGTATCTGGTCATCATATCGGTCTTTCCCGAGCGACTGATGGAGTCCTGGCCGGGCGCGGGAGGAGCGACGACCGCGCTCGATCATCTCAAGCTCAGCCTGTTTCTGGCAGCGATCGGTGTGCTGGCCGGTTCGCTCGGCGGCCGCTCTGACAGTCGCGATCTTGTCAGGGGTGTCCTGTTCATCACCGAGGACACTTGAAATATCACGCAAGGGGTTCTGCCTCAATCCGTGTGGCGCAAGGATCCTGCGACCTGACAGATCAGGACGGATTGTGATGAATTTCAGAAAGCAATGGGCATCCTGCCGCGAGGTTGCGGCCGATCGCGTTGGTCGAACTAAGTCACGCGGCTGGGTTGTGTCGGGCACGCTGGCGCATCGGGAATCCCGCGAGGAGATTTTCGCGACCATTCATGCGCTTCAAGAAAGGGGTCTGTCGTACAGCCCCTCGGCCGGGTTCAATCGCGGCAAATGTTCCTGAAAGTTTGGTCAGTTCCCGGTTGGGTTCCAGAAGAATTACCGCTGCAATAGTGCGCGGCGGCGTGTTAGAGCTTGGTCAGGCAATCAACGAGCGCGTCACCTGAGAAGACCCGGCATCGGCAAATGCCAGCGCAAGACCGACCGTCAAACGCGGTCGAACAGACAAGGACACCTTCAGTGAAAAGCATATCTGTTGCGAAAGCCGCGAGTCGATGATGGAAGTATCTCATTCATGCGAATTTCCGACTTCGTTGACCCACTCAGCTTCAGCAACGAGGCTCCCGAAATGATGCACGAGGCTCGAAAGCGATGGACTTTTCTGAGTGATGCCATGCAGCTAGAGGCTGTTCCATCGATTGTTGATGTCGGTGCCAACCCCCTTGACGACCCTCCCTACAAACCGCTCTTGGAACTTGGTCTGTGCCGCGTCCACGGTTTCGAACCCCAGCCGGAAGCTTTTAGCAAGCTTCAAACACTGAAAGGAGATTTCGAATCCTATACAAATGCTGCAGTCGGGGATGGCGAAGCGCATTCGCTCAACATTTATCAGGGTAGTGGTCTCAGCTCGTTGTTCAATCTGGATTCCGAATCCAGAGCCTTTCTGGGACGAGCGAAAGGGCCCGCTCGACTCGTTGAGAAAATCCGGGTCAAAACCCAAAGGCTCGACGATGTCGAAGATATCGAACAAATTGATCTTCTGAAAATTGATGTGCAGGGCGCTGAAAAAATGATCTTTCAGCATGGTGCACAAAAACTCTCAAAAGCAGTCGCGGTAGTCACCGAATTGCGATTTTATCCACTTTATGAGGAGGAGCCACTGCTGGATGAACAGATATCCATCCTGTCCAAGTTGGGTTTCAGATTTCATAAATTCTTGTTTATCAAAAGTCAGATGGTTTCAAATTCCCAGAAAGACATACTGAGACAACGCAGGTTATCGAGCCAGGCCCTGGATGGGGATGCTGTTTTTGTAAGGGATTTACGCGATCCCAAAGTCGTGTCGAATAGTCAACTGAAAACTCTGGCACTTTTGGCAGACGCAGTTTTTGAGAGTTATGATTTGACTTTGCATTGTCTGGATCAACTGATCACCCGAAGAGAATTGTCACCCGAAACAGTCAACCAGTATGTAGATCTTCTACCCTCGGATCTCAGGAGAGACCGATGAGCGCCGATGTGCTGGATTTGGAGCTGTCTGGAATACGGTTGCCAATGGACAGTCAGAAACTCACACGACGCCTGATTGGAAATTCTGAATCACATGATGAAAGATTTCTCAGTCAGTATGACATAAGCACATTGTTCTACGATTGCTTTCTGGACACCGAGGCAGGCGAAGTTCTCTTGCTGGGTCCGCCGCTCTTGAACCTTAAATCTTTCATCAAGGAAACCGAATTCCTGATCGATGAGCGAAGTGTTCCGATAAAGGAAATTCGCAAGCTCTCCCGATGCGACATAGTGGTTCTGGATGCAGATGGTGGGCTTGTACTTACCCTGAAGCATATTCTGTTTGGAGGCTCAATTCCGATAGGTCGGTCCTATGTGGATGACTTCGCTGGCATGAACGGTATGTACACCATTTCATTGAACAATCGCCTGGATTGGATTGCAGATTGGCTGAATTACTACGTCAAGGCGCACGGAGCTGAAACCGTAGTATTAAGCGATAATGGTTCTACAGATTACAGCCTTTCCGATCTGCGCAAGACGCTGGCTGAGGTATCCGGGCTGCGCAAGGCGGTTGTTTTGCGCGCACGATTTCCATTTGGACCGACGGTTGCAAATAAGGACGGGTATGCGTCCTTGTTCCTCCAGAGGTCATTGGCCGAGCTGGGGCGTCTCAGGTTTTTTGCAAAGGCAAGGGCAGTCGTAAATGCAGACATTGACGAGCTGTTCCATTCTGCGAGTGGACAGTCCGTTTTTGACGCTGCCGTTGAATCGAAATGCGGCTACCTTCGCGCGAACGCGGAATGGGCGTATGCCCTTGACCCTGGGCCCAAGGGCTACGCGCGTCATTGCGATCACAGCCACGTCAGTGCTTCAGGTAAACCCAAGGCAAATCGCAAGTGGTGCGTCGTGCCGTCCGGTCCACAAAAGGGCAAACAATGGCTGACGCATTTCCTTGACAGCGCGAAAGACCCCGTTGATCAAGATTTCCGGATTTGGCACTTTCGGCAGGTTTCAACCGGCTGGAAATTTGATCGCTCGATCGGTGAAAAGGACCTTACTTTAAGCTCGGAGCTGGTCGACGCGATGAAATCTGCTTTCCCTTCAAAGTGATGCCTGCAGCCTTTTCAGGGTCGAGTATCTGGGGGTTCCTGCCATTTGATGTCGCGTCATGCGTCTCGCGTTACGAATTCAAGCGACCGCCACTTCCGAGATCGGCTTGTCTGGAACCGTAATCATGTACTGCTGTCCAAATCGGGTTGGCCGATTGGTCATGGCGTGCTTTCTCATCGTCTCCAAGACCGCCTCTTTGACATGCATCCGGCCATTTCGCTTCCATAAAAAATCGTCCCCGGCAATGATCCCTCCCGGCTTCACTTTCTGAAACGCCAAATCTATATCCACTTTCACAAATTCATATTGGTGATTGCCGTCCACGTATACCCAGTCAAAATAGTCGTCCGGATAGGCAGACAATACATCAGCGGAAAATCCTTTGGCGATGGTCACGTTGTCCAGATGGCCATACCTTCCGGAGACATTCTGAAACATGTCATCCATAAATTCTGTATCGGCATGTTTTTTGTGTGTGCGCTCTTCTTCAGACTGGTTCGACAGCAAGTCCCAAGGATCTATCAACACAAGTTCTCGAGGTCTTGTAACCTCCAGAATAAACTCGGAAAACCCACCGTTCCAAACGCCAATTTCTGCGCCGCGGCCATTTTTGGGCAATTGTTCCAGCAAACGCAGCCTGTTCTTGTGTCGGCCTGGGGCCTTCAGAGCCAGTTCGGTTGCCGCCAGGTTTGTATCTGCCTGCTTTTCCGGTTTCGGGTTTTCCGGAGAAAGCCCAAGAATCTGTTTCTTGAATTCCTGATACTCCGAAGTTTCCAACAACTCACGAAGTCGATTTTGATGAAACTCCATTGCGGCATCATGTAGATGACTGACAATCGGATCTTTGGTCAACTCTCGCAGTTCCTTTTTCATACCGGAGACATGCCTGAGGATTGATGTGTCGTCGGTTCCGCCGCGACACCACCGCGCCCAATAATCCACTTCAAGACGGTTTGCCATGAAATTGACGTCGCCGCGATCCCGTTTTAACAAAAAGGGATCAACAGCGCGCACGGCATAATGATTCATTTGCGCGATGGCATATCCATAATCAGTCTTGGGGCGTCTGGGGTCATCGAGGTTATCGGGCGTGCACCACGATGTCCCCCAATTGGCCCTGGCCTCGAATTCGTCGGTGTACACGGGCGCGTGGGTCCCGATCCGCTCCATTTCAGGACCGGGCCTGAAGAGGCTTTTTACAAATCGGCCGACCTCGTCCAGGTTTGCATCAGGGGATTCCGCATCGGTCAATGCTTCAATTGTAAAGCCATTGATGATCTGTTGGTGCCCATTGTTCGAGAACATGCGCCAACAGACCGGTATCGCGTCGGCATCAGGATACAACGCCAACAGGTCTGCGACGTGACCCACGCCAACCTTGATATTCAGAAATTCGTCGACGTCACTGGCCAACACCCAATCCGCTGCAAGGTAGGCAGGGTGGTGCATTGCCGCTTTGAAGGCAGACTTCTGTGGTCCCCGCGTCAGAACCTTGTTGCGGACATGAGTAAGCACGCCATTCTGTTCCAGCCTGTCCAACATCAAGTCAGTGCCATCTCTGCAATCGTTCGTGTAAATCAGAAAATCCGACACCCCGATTGAACGATGGAAGGCTATCCATTCCAGTATGTACGGCCCTTCGTCGCGCATTGCAGAAACAATTAAGCTTTTGACATTGTTCATTTTTGCACTCTCTCAAGAGGTCTTGGCGGATACCATCCCTCATACCCGGAGATTTTTCAACAATGCTTTTGCAGATGATTGCAGCGATGTCACACCAACTGGCGTCGGCCGACGGCGTTGCACATCTCACTCGAAATTCGTTGCTTCGGACCCGGGGCTGCCTGCCTCCGCGTCCGCAGCTTTGCGGGCAACCTGCAATTTGCGTGCCGCCATCAAC